>CAMBWV010000350.1 GCA_945871755.1 uncultured Bacteroidales bacterium | reverse complement strand
TGCTGCTTGAAACCATGTAGGAAGGCATCAATGTCCTCGGGACGCGTCCAGCGGGTTGTATCCTTGGCCTCGGAGTGGCGACCATAAATGGCATAGCAAGCCTGCCAGAGAGAGAGGCCCTGGAAGTCGCTGGGCTTTGAAAGCACAGTGCCGCCCATGCGCTCAAGCACGTGGGACTGAGACTCATCGCTGAGGGCAGACTGGTAATTGTCCAACAGATTAGTGGGCAAGGCTTGCTCGTCCCAACGGCTACCCATCCGCATAACGGAGAGCAACTTTTTGATAGCCTTCTCACTGTAAGCGCCATATTCCTTTTGGAAAGGAGGAATCTTGCGGAACGACTCTACCCACTCTTCGGACAGTTGCTCGCGCTCAGCCCAATGCGTGAGGGCCTTGGTGATTTCCACGCGGTCATCGACTGAATACAGCAGATGCCAGAGATGTAGTTCGCGCTCAGGTGTCAGCCACTCGGCCTTCATCTTGACCCGCTTCAAGGCGGTGAGGAAGACATAGCGCGTTTCGTTGCAGGGATACACCTTGTCCTCCACGTAGTTCCAGCGCAAGGCGAACTGGCTGTCCTTGCCGCTCGGCTTCTTCAGATGGAAGAAGCCCTTGAGCAGTTTCTCCTGGGTGATATCCTTTAAATCGTTGAGGTAGTTGAACAGGCTCACCCGCGCCTCGACATCGGGCAAGTAAAGCTCGGTCACCTCTTCCTCGTTGATGTCCATACGATTGAAGAGGCGGAGGTTCTGCACGAACTGCCAGAGGCGGAACTCCTGATAGAGCGGGTGCGACTTGGCAATACATTTGATGGGCTGGATTTTCAGCTCACCCGTCTCGTGGTCCGCAAGGTATTCGTAATGCTCAAAGGGACAGTTGGCAATGAGGTGCTTCTTGCTTTTCAGCGGGCGCTGGTAGAAGAGGAGGTCGTCGATAATCAGATTAACGAGGTCCTTGCGGCGCAGGCTCTGCTGATGGGCTTCGTTGCGAGGATAGAGCTCGCGGATACATGCCTCCAGCATCTGATTGCTGGCCAACTCGGGGATAAACTGGGCCTGCTTGGTCAGGATGGCACGCAGTTCTTCCTTATAGTAGCGGCGGTCGATGGTGCGCACTAGTTTACCGATAATCTTCCCTTCGGGATGCTTCAGCAAATACTGGTAAATGTAAGAGCCGACCGTGAGACCCGACTCCTCAATAGCGGCTTCGGTTCGCTGCTTCCGCGAGGCATAGTTATCCTCGGCAAGGATGCTATACGTTCGCATCACCTTGCCATTCTCGTCCAACTGCGGACTTCCATCAGCCTTCAAGGAGGTGGTAACGATAAACTCCTTCGTCAATCCGACCCAGTCCTTCAGCGATGCCTTGCTGGTGAACGGCACACAGCAACCGTTTTCCAAATAGATATTATAAGTAACATTCCTAGCACTGCGGCCTGTCTCCTCCACGCTCATCACCTGCGAAGCCATAAACTCCACACGCTTGGATGTATCCTCCTCTTCTTCCTCACCTCGCAACTGATAGTAGCCACGCTTCTGATTGAAGCTAAGGAGAATCCATGCCAATTCCTGACGCGAGATGGGGGCTTGCAGGGCCTTGTGGCGCAGGTAATAGAGCGTCCAATCCAAAGGAATCTGCTTGCCATCGGCAACAAGTTGCGGCTGATGATTTTGGAAATCGCACAGCATCTCTCCAAAGGAGTCCATGAACAAGAAGCGATTCCTACCAGTGGAGTCGCGTCGCCAAGCTATCTTGGGTTCGTCATGGCTCTGGAATTTTCCATAAGTCTTACCATTCGCACGGTCCCATCCCAAGGCCGCGTCGAAATGCGGAGGAAGGAAGCCTAGCACATGAAGCACACGAAACAGACGTTCGCGGCGCAACAGATAACGCTCGCGGATGCGGCGCAACTGGCGAAACGAGGTGCGCTCCTGCGTTTGCGAGGTGGTCACACCGCTCTCAAATTTGCTCAGCACATCCTGGCTCATGGGAATAATGCGACTGCCCAAACGAATATTGGGGCGTACGTTCTCTTCGTCGGGCATTTGAACCAAGGCCCATCCGATAGAGTTAGTTCCTAAATCAAGTCCGAGAACATTTTTCATATATTAGATTGAATTTTATTTGTGTGGTAAATGGGTTTTTCATAACTTTGCCAGCGATATGATTTATCAGCTATTCACAATAAGGATTATTCCGTTGTGAAAACATCTAGGGCGGGGCAACTCGCCCTTTTCTTTTGCCCGCTTGCCAGGGTGCTGATAGCGAGGTTGCCGTGAAGCTAGTGGAGGCCGCCAAGGTGGCGGCGCAGCGCGTATCGCCTACACATCAGCAAGGAAAGCGCCATCGCTCATTTGCAAAAATACAAAAAAACTCATTGCCGCCTAGTGAAAGGAAGATTATTTTCTAGACCGCAGGTTTACCAATTCGAGTAACTACTCAGGTGGTTGCAAGGCAATGTACCGCACCTTGCTTGAAGGCGTGTGGCTCAGCGATATTGGG
>CAMBWV010000349.1 GCA_945871755.1 uncultured Bacteroidales bacterium | reverse complement strand
AGCGATATTGCCAGACGCTCGACCTGCGCGACAATCCCGAACTCATAGCAGAATATCGCCGCCGCCATAGTGCGGACCACGTTTGGCCCGAGATACTGGAGGGCATCCGCCAGGTCGGCATTCTCGAAATGGAAATCTACATCCTCGGTACGCGCCTCGTGATGATTGTCGAGACACCCGCCGACTTTGACTGGGAAACGGCGATGGCACGACTGGCCACCCTTCCTCGACAGGCCGAATGGGAAGACTATATGGCCGAGTTTCAGTTGGTGCGCGCAGGGATGTCGTCCGCCGAAAAGTGGCAGCCGATGGAGCGCATGTTTCATCTGTACTAGGAGTCCCCAAATCGGTATTGCAGAAGCCTTGAGCGCTTAAACGTCTTTGCCAAGGCGAGATAAACAAATAGAAGAACATCAACTCATTACACGAACACTATTGCATGATTAGTGTAGAGAACCTAAGTGTGGAATTTGCGGCACGCCCCCTCTTTCAGGGCGTGTCCTTTGTGGTGAATCCCAAGGACCGTATCGCCCTGGTGGGTAAGAATGGTGCGGGCAAGAGCACACTCCTTAAAATACTGGCTGGACTCCAGCAACCCACGAGTGGCAACGTTTCCACGGGCCGCGAGACAACCATCGGCTATCTGCCACAGGTGATGGTGCTACAGGACGAGCGCACCGTCATTGAGGAGACCGAAACCGCCTTTGCCCATATCAGCGACTTGCAGGACGAGATAGCCCGCATGAACGACGAACTGGCCCAGCGCACCGACTACGAATCTGCCGAATACATGGCGCTGGTCGAGCGGTTTACCCACGAGAGCGAGCGTTTCAGCATGATGGGCGGCATGAACTACCGCGCCGAGATGGAGCGCACGTTGCTGGGTCTGGGTTTTGAGCGCACAGACTGGGACCGCCCCACGCGCGAGTTCTCGGGCGGTTGGCGAATGCGCATCGAATTGGCCAAACTCCTCCTGCGCCGCCCCGATGTGCTCTTACTCGACGAACCGACCAACCACCTCGACATTGAGAGCATCCGCTGGCTCGAGCAATTCCTGGCGCGCAGCGGTAGCAGTGTGGTGCTGGTCAGCCACGACCGCGCCTTTATCAACAACGTGACCAACCGCACCCTCGAAATCTCCTGCGGCAAGATTACGGACTACAAGGTGAAGTACGACGAATTTGTGCGCCTGCGCGCCGAGCGTCGCGAGCAGCAACTGCGGGCCTACGAGAACCAGCAGAAGGAGATGGCCGACATCCGCGATTTCATCGAACGCTTCCGCTACAAACCCACCAAGGCCGTGCAGGTGCAGAGCCGCATCAAGCAGTTGGAGAAAATGGTGCCCATCGAAGTGGACGAGATAGACACCGCCTCGCTCCACCTGAAGTTTCCGCCCTGTTCGCGTTCGGGCGACTATCCCGTCATCTGCGAAGACCTGCGCAAGGACTACGGCGCGCATTGTGTGTTTCACGATGTAAACCTCACCATCAAGCGCGGCGAGAAGGTGGCCTTTGTCGGCAAGAACGGCGCAGGCAAGTCCACCCTCGTCAAGTGCATCATGCAGGAAATCGACCACGGCGGCCGCCTGCAACTCGGCCACAACGTAGAGATAGGCTACTATGCCCAGAACCAGACGCAGTTGTTGGACGAGAATCTCACCGTCTTCGACACCATTGACCGCGTGGCTACGGGCGACATCCGCCTGAAGATTCGCGACATCCTCGGTGCCTTTATGTTTGGCGGCGAAGCCTCCGATAAGAAGGTCAAGGTGCTGAGCGGCGGCGAGCGCAGCCGTTTGGCCATGATAAAACTTCTGCTCGAGCCCGTCAACTTCCTGATTCTCGACGAGCCGACCAACCACCTCGATATGCGCACCAAGGATGTGCTCAAGGAAGCCATTCAGGCGTTCGACGGCACCGTGATTCTCGTCAGCCACGACCGCGAGTTCCTGGACGGACTGGTGGACAAGGTTTACGAGTTTGGCGGTGGACAGGTGCGCGAACATCTGGGCGGCATCTACGATTTCCTGCACAAGAAGGACATTGAATCGCTCGACGAACTCCATCTGGCCAAAAGCGAAGCCGCTCCGTCCAAGCCTTCTGCCGAAGAACCTGCCGCCAAGAGCGCGGGCAAACTCTCCTACGAGCAGCAGAAGGAGCGCGCCAAAATCATTCGCAAGGCCGAGCGCGCCGTGGCTGAGAAGGAACAACTCGTCACGCGCCTAGAACAGCAAAAGGCCGACATCGAAGCCCTGCTGGCCACGCCCGAAAACGGTAACAACGCCGAACTCTTTGCCCAATATGCCGACGTGCAGAAGCAACTGGCTGCCGCCGAAGAGGAGTGGATGATGGCCGAGGAAGAATTGGTCGCGCTCTCCGAATAGGTAGGCTGCGCCACGCATATTCTTCACCATATTATATTCAAGTTTCGCAAGTGTTCACTTGTAGTTGACAAGCGTTTAAGGAGCGGGCTGAAAGCCCAGCAAGCGCATAGCCCAGGGCAA
>CAMBWV010000348.1 GCA_945871755.1 uncultured Bacteroidales bacterium | reverse complement strand
ACTAGGGGACGCAGTCCCCGACTGAAACTAGGAAGCCGCAGGCTTCCGCTGAAACTAGGGAGCGAAGCGACCGTTGAAACTAAACCAAAATATGTTCATTCGCAAAAGAGATAAGTTAATAATTGGAATCCTTTCCCTATACACACTTCTCGCAGTGTGTATGGGGATTGCGACTTTCTTGGAGAAAGCCCACGGACAGGCCTTCGCAGCCACGCACATCTATGGCGCGTGGTGGTTTGTTGGCCTGTGGGCTGCGCTCAGTCTGTTATCCGTGGTCGTTCTTCTCCGCCGCAAGGTCCAGCAACGTCCTGCGGTGTTCCTCCTCCATGGAGCCTTTCTCGTCATCCTCTTGGGCGCGCTCGTCACCCACCTCTTTGCTCGCGAGGGTACGCTCCATCTGCGCGTAGGCCAGACCGCCAGCACCTTCACCCTCAAAGACGGGCGCACCGACAGCCTGCCTTTCAGCGTGCGCCTCTTGCACTACGAAGCCCTCTGCTATCCCGGCACCGACGCGCCCATGGATTATCGCGCGCGCCTCCTTACCCAGCAAGCGGGCCGCACCGATACGCTCACCGTCTCGATGAACCGCATCGGGCGGCAGGCAGGCTATCGCTTCTGCCAGTCGTCCTACGATTCCGACCAGCAGGGCACCGTTCTCCTCGTAGCCTCCGACCCCTACGGCATCGGCATTACCTACGCAGGCTATCTGCTCCTGCTCCTCGGCTGGCTCTGGACGTTTTGCGCCCAAGGCACACGCCTGCGCCGTCTTGCCCGTCTCGCCCTGCGCGTCCTCCTTCCTGCAGCGCTCTTGGTGGGGAATGTGCAGCAGGCACAGGCCGCAGACATTCCGCGCGAGATTGCCGACGACCTGGCCGAGGTGGCCGTGCTCTACGACGGCCGCATCTGTCCGCTCCATACGGCCATGACCGATTACCTTACCAAACTTTCAGGCAAGGACACGTGGCAGGGAAAAACGGCCAGCGAGGTCTTTGTCGGTTGGATGATTTTCTATAACGACTGGGAGGGCGAGCGGCTCATCAAGGTCAAGGACGCGGCCGTGCAACGGCTGCTCGGCATCAATAGCCCCTGGGCCAGCGTGCGCGACTTCTACACCGCTCAGCACGCCTACAAATTAGAGGGAAAGGTAAACGACCCTTCCCTCCCCGAATCGACCCGCAAGGCCCTCCGCGAGGCCGACGAAAAACTCCGCGTCGTCACCCTCTTCTATCAGAGCGAACTCCTGCGCATCTTCCCCCTCCAGCAGGGCGACAGCCTCCATTGGCATGCGCCGGGCAGCACCGAGTTGCCGCGCGGTGTCCCCCCTGCCGAGTTCCAGTTTGTGCACCACGCCATGGACCGCCTCGTCCAGGCCATCCTCACGGGCGATACGGCAGGCGCACACCTGATGATTGCCAAAATCAAGTCCTACCAGCGGGCCAAGGCGGCCCACGTGCTGCCCTCGCGCGCCAAGATGCGGGCCGAGATTTGGCTCAACCATTGGCAGCAAAGCCGCCCAGTGGTCTTCCTCGCCTTGGGTGCAAGCCTCCTGCTGTGCCTCGCCTTCTTCGCTGGCCGACCGCGGCGCTGGCTGAACGTGGCCCAGGGCCTTCTTCTCGTTCTGCTGACGCTTTGGCTGTCCGTGCTGATAGGATTGCGCTGGTGGGTGAGCGGCCATGTGCCGATGACGAATGGCTACGAGACGATGTTGCTCATGGCATGGCTCTCGCTGGTGCTCGCCCTGCTTTGTGCAAGGGCCTTGCCCATCCTCCGCGCCCTCGGTCCGCTGGTTGCCTCGTGCTGTATGCTCGTGGCGCATCTTGCCAGTGGCACACCGCGCATCACGGCTCTCATGCCCGTGCTTCATTCACCGCTGCTCGCCCTCCACGTGGTGCTGGTCATGCTGGCCTATGTGCTGTTGGTCATCCTGGCCCTCATTGCTGTGCGCTGTCTCCTACTGCGACCGCGCAAGGAAGACGAGCAACTGTTGCGCCTGACTGCCCTCTCCAAGCTCCTGCTCTATCCCGCAGTGGCTCTCCTGAGTGCGGGCATCTTTGTCGGCGCCGTCTGGGCCAACATCTCCTGGGGCAGTTACTGGTCGTGGGACCCCAAGGAAACCTGGGCTCTCATCACGCTCATGGTCTATGCCGTCCCGCTCCACGGCCTGCCCCGCACGGACAGCCCGCGCGCCTACCATCTATATATCCTCCTCGCCCTGCTCACAGTCTTGATGACCTATTTCGGCGTCAACTATTTCCTGTCAGGTATGCACGCATATTCTTAGCGGATAAGGAGGGGGCTGTTCCCATTGCAAACAAGGTGTGAGTAAGGAGTTCGTACTCATTGCCAAGGCCATGGAGTAACGTGAAAGTACCGCACCTTGCTTGCAAGGTGTGAGTACGGAGTTCGTACTCATTGCCAAGGCCATGGAGTAACGTGAAAGTACCGAGAAGAATGGAGTAACGTGAAAGTACCGAGAAGAATGGAGTAACGTGAAAGTACCGAGAAG
>CAMBWV010000347.1 GCA_945871755.1 uncultured Bacteroidales bacterium | reverse complement strand
GAACAAACCGAAGAACGCTCGTTGTTAGCTGTCTCAAAATCTATTGCTGCAAAGTCTTTCATTTATTTGTCCTCCTTGTATTTGTTCCACATTCTTTTAATCTTTCCGGCAATTTCTTTACGGAGCCAGAGAGGTTCCAGCACTTCCATATCCTCACCGTTCCAGAGAAGTTCTTGCTGGAAGTCAAACTCTGGACGGAGATTAAAGGTGAAGATGCTGTATTCTTCATTACGTTCAATCTCTTCCTGCGACTCGTGCATCTTCAAATCACGGATGTAGTTGGCTTGTCCTGCTGATACTTTCAGCTTGACTGGTTGTATCTTCACAGACTGTTCTGCTATGATGCCAAAGCAGCCTTCAAAGAAATCTTTGGCAGTCCAATCCTTTGGCATTTCAAATTTATCTTCTGTAGCTCGAAGATATTGAATCCTGTCAAGGGCATAGATGCGCGGCCCTTTCTTGTAATAATATGAATAGGTACTTCGAGCCACCATGTACCAACGCTGACGGAACAACTTCACACAGTATGGCTGTATATCAAAATTGTTCTCCTCATCCTGCCAATAACTGTGGTAGGTCATGTTCAGTACACGATTCTCCTTCATAGCCTCAATGATGAGCTGAAGGTAGTTCTGACCAGACGGCACGTATTCCAGAATGATGCGGTCTTTGATGCTCTGACTATTGGCTAAGGCATTGCTCACACAGAAAGTGTTGTATAGCCAGGAACGAAGTCCGTTTTTACTTATGTCTTCCTCGTTTTCGATAAAGTAGCGGTATTCACCACGGTTCTCATTGACTATGCTGATACCGAACATATCCCAGATGACATAACGCCAGTTGTCGAAGGTGCGCTTGGGAATATCTACCCCTCTGCTGATGTCATCTCGCAGCCACAGCTCGTTTAGCTCTTTGAACGAGATTTTACGCTTGCGATAGATGGTTTCTATCACCCAGACATATTTGGTTATCAAACTTTGTCCTCTTTCGTTGTCCATATTTCCCTTAATTCCACAACACTATTACAAAAATAGCAAGGTGCGGTACATTTCTCACCTCTGCCATACGCCCAATATCGCTGAGCCACACGCCTTCAAGCAAGGTGCGACACATTGCCTTGCAACCACCTGAGTAGTTACCATTTCGGGGTTCTACTCTATTTTTTATAGATAGGTTCGCCACCTACTTCTCCTTCTCCAGCTCCACCTTGACGTTCCCATAGGCTTTTTGCCAGTCGGTATTGAGCGAGAAGGGAGTGAGCTCGTTGCCTTCTATAATATAGGAGTCGGTCACTTCGGTGTCGGGGTCGTCGAAGAGGGGGTACGCCTTGGAGGTGTCCATGAAGAGGTAGATTTTAGCCATGCGCTTGTTGTCGTCGTCCTTCTTCCCCTTCAAGAGTTCGTCGAAGAAGAGGGCCACGTACTCCGACATATAGTACGCCTGCTTGTTGAGGAAATCCTCTGTCACCTCGGGCATCTGCTCGAAGGCTTTCCGTTTCAGATAAACCAAGGCCGTGCGCTTGAACTGGGCTATACGCACCTGCGTATAGGTGCTCGTGGGGTTGTTGACCGTATTGGTTGTGGCGTCCAACAGGTAGTTGTACACTTCCTGTGCTGACATCTTGAGGGGCAAGAAGCAGAGGAGGAGGAAAAGGTAGATTATCTTTTTCATATCTATGGAGTTTTCGATTCGAAAATATGGCCCACTAATATCGTTTCTTGAGCAATGCCGCAGGCAGGACGGTGGTTGTGCTCGTCTGCCCACTGATGCGCGAAGCATTTTGGCGGGCGAAGTCTTTCCACGAACTACACTTGCCGCCTCCTAGTTCGGGGCGCGAGGTTTCGATATAGTGGCAATAGGCAGCGCCGAGGGCATCGGTGGCATCCATATACGGGAGCATGGATTCTTGCGGGATATTGAGCATGCGCTGCAGCATACCTGCCACCTGCTCCTTACTGGCCCCACCATTGCCCGTAATGGCTTGTTTGATTTTCAAGGGGGCGTACTCGTGGATAGGCACATCGCGACTGATGGCGGCTGCGATGGCAACGCCCTGCGCACGGCCAAGCTTGAGCATACTCTGCACGTTTTTTCCGCAGAAGGGTGCCTCGATGGCCAGTTCGTCGGGCAGGTATTCCTCAATGATTCCGCGCACGCGCTCGTAGATTCTGCCGAGTTTGAGATAGATATCGCCGCATTTCCGCAAGTCGATTACGCCCATCGCCAGCATGGTCACCTTGCGCCCCGTCACCTGTATAGCACCATAGCCCAGCATATTCGTGCCGGGGTCTATGCCTAGGATTACTTTTTCTTTGGGTGACAAGAGTTTAGTGAATTAGGAATTATGGTATTAGGAATTAGTATCGGTTGGGGGAGCCCCAATAGGAATCTAAATAACAGGGCGCGCATGAATCGCGGAGGTTGAACCACGCCCTGAAAGGGCAGCCTGCTCCTAGCCCAGGGCAGAGCGAAGCGGCGCCCTGGGTATTGTCGTCCGTCTCCCGTC
>CAMBWV010000346.1 GCA_945871755.1 uncultured Bacteroidales bacterium | reverse complement strand
CAAGATAGAAACACTACCTTCCATTAAAACTAATTTATAGAACCTACCTATAGCAAATACTTACCTCTATGATTACCAAGAAAACACTCATATTCTCAGCCAGCCTCTTCGCAGCCACCTCCCTGCTGGCCCAAGACATTTACAAGATGGAGACCTTCACCAGCAGCGACCTCAATGGAACGGCGCGCTTCGTGGGTATGGGTGGCGCCATGAACGCTCTCGGCGCGGATATCTCCGTCATCAACACCAACCCCGCTGGTATCGGTATGTTCCGCCGCAGCGACGTTTCGTTCAGCGCTGGCTTCAACGTGCAGCCCAACGGCCAGGAGTTTTACGACATCGGCAAAGCCCGCCCCTCCTTCGACCAAGCTGGCTTCGTCTATAGCCACTATCTGGGCAATAGTGGTGCGCGATACCTCAACTTCGCCTTCAACTATCACAAGAGTCGCAACTTCAAGAACTTCATCGGCGTCAATGGTTTCAACACGGGCGGCCTCTCTCAGTCGCTCCAAATGATGGACCTCTGCTATGTCAACAACGGCTGGCTCGACCTGACCAACGAGAACGATGCTGACCTCACGACGAATCTAACCTACGCAGGTTTCCAGACCCAAATGATTGCGCCGACCTACAACGCGGCAGGCGAACTCACAGGCTACGACCCCTCCGTGGCCGACTATTACAACTACAAGCGCGTACAGTGGGGCGGCATCCAGAACTACGACTTCAATATTTCCACCAACTGGAACGACCAAATTTATTTGGGTCTCAACCTCGGTGTGAAGAACGTCAATTTCCACTCCTATACGGACTACGCAGAGTTCCTGCCCGACAACACTGGCCAGCATCACAAATACTACACCACCAACGAGGAAGCCATCAGCGGTAGCGGTGTGGACTTTCAGTTAGGTGTGATTGCCCGCCCCACAGAAGGCTCGCCCCTGCGCATCGCCCTCTCATTCAGCACGCCGACGTTCTACAATCTGCGCACGAACTCCTACCTCTACATGAACTCCCCCTATGCGCTCTACGACGACAACGGCACGCAGATTTCCGACTATACGGAGTACGACATCCCCACGGCAGACTATGAATACAACATCACCACTCCTTGGCGCGTCAACATTGGCCTGGGGCTCACCGTGGATAAGTTCTTGGCCATGGATGCCGAGTACGAATACAGCAATTATGGCTCGTGCAAGGTAAGCTACGGCGGCTACGACGATTGGGGTAACCCCACCCTCCTAGACCACGACAAAGATGTGGCGCTCAATCAGGAAGCCAAACATTTCATGAAAGGCGTTCACACTTTCCGCTTTGGTGCCGAGGCCCGTTTCAGTAAGAGCCTCTACGCCCGCTTTGGCTACAACGCCCAGAGTGCTCCGATGAAGAAGGAGGCCTACCTCAACCTCTTCACCAATAGCCCCTCTTATTATTATAGCAACAATACGGACTACGTGAACCTCGGCCGCCTCGACAGATACACCTGCGGTCTGGGCTATCGCGGCAAGCATTTCTACATCGATGCCGCCTATCAAGCGCAGATACAGCAGGGCGACCTCTACACATTCCACGTGCCCCAAAATGGCAGCGAAGCCAACCGTCTGGAAGGTGCCAAGGTGGACCTCAATCGTCACTCTGGCCTCGTCACCATCGGCTACAAATTCTAGCGGAGAAAGGACGGGCTCTGCCAAATCCTCTGCCAAATAGACAGAAAAATCGGCAGAAACCCCAACTTTCCCCAGAAATATTTGGCTATCTCGTTGAGAATACGTACTTTTGCACCCGATAATTCGTACAAGCGAAGGCCCAATCAGGGTCACGACCCGTGCCAAAGCCTAGCCCAGCCGAATAATTATTAACCAAAAGCTATTCAAACAAAATGAAAAAAGGAATCCATCCCGAGAACTATCGTCCCGTAGTTTTCAAAGACATGAGCAACGGCGACATGTTCCTCTCTCGTTCCACTTGCAAGACCAACGACACCGTAGAATTTGAAGGCGAGACCTACCCCGTAGTGAAGCTCGAAATCTCTAGCACTTCTCACCCCTTCTACACTGGTAAGTCTAAGCTCGTCGACACCGCTGGTCGCGTTGACAAGTTCATGAGCCGTTACGGCAAGTCTCGCAAGTAAGCAAACCGCACAAGCGAGCAACGCGAATTGCATCCGAGATTGCAAGAGATGCCATTCCAATAATGACACAACAGGGTGTAGCCATTCGCTACACCCTGTTTGCTTTTTACAGACAAATTTGAAGTTGTTACTGGAGCCTGCGACATTTCCTCCCAGAATGACCGCACTACTTTCCCAAAGGATATTCGCCTGTCCTAGCCTTACACTCCAAGATTCTACTTCATTCCCTGAAAACCTTCTCCCTTCACGAAAAACACACCCCTCTCATGTTTTCCTCCAACCCTTCTGTACTGGAACTCCGCTGCGAGCCCATCCCCCTGGTGCGCATTGCCCTGATAGGTTTGGGACAGCGCGGCATGAAAACCCTCGAACGCTACCAATA
>CAMBWV010000345.1 GCA_945871755.1 uncultured Bacteroidales bacterium | reverse complement strand
CGTTCGTTGAGTCCCCACATGGCTTCTCTTTGAAGGCGTTGTTCTCTGGCATCGTCAGTTTCTTCGGCCTCGAAGAAATCCACGCCATACCTTTTAGCAAGGCTTTGGACGGCTTGTGGGAAGGTAAGGGCTTCCATTTTCATTAAAAATGAGATAGCGTTACCTCCCTCGGCACAAGCCCCAAAGCAATGCCAGGTTTGGCGTGCAGGGGACACGTGGAAGGATGCTGTTCTTTCTTTATGAAAGGGACAGCAGCTGACATAGTCCACGCCTCTCTTGGTAAGCCCTGGCACATATTCTTGAACCAGCGAAACAATGTCTGCTCTATCAAGGACTGCGTCAATAGTTTCTTGGCAGATCATGATGGCTTATGGTTAGATTTGTTTCTTACAAACGACACCAAAGCCTTTTTTGTTGACATACTTGTTGATGGCGCGTATTTCTAAGGGTGTCCAGGTGTTGTTTCTCATGCGGTAGGTGAACTGGTAGTATTCCAGGCCGGACGAAACTTGGACGTTTTCTCGAAAGGATTTTTTGCCAGCAGGGTCAAGTGATTGGTAGAAATCCTTGACCAGAAGGGTGTTTGTTACAGTAGCCATAATTTGTTTATAATTTTGTATATAAAATTGTAAATAAATTTGTATGCGAATTTGTGCGAGAATTTGTAATAAATAAGTATATTTGCACTTAAATACAAATTTACGCAAAGCAAATATACAAATAATTGTACATAAAATAAGCGTATTTGTACCTAAAAAACAAACACCAAATCAGCAAATATGTACGACGGAAAACGACTAAAGGGCCTTTTGGTCATGAAGAACATGAGCCAGCGTGACCTCATGGAAATGATGGGCTGGAAACAGCCCAACTCAGTGACGAACTTCATGAATAAGAATCCCACTGCAGAGAGTTTGGACAAAGTTGCCTCAATACTAGGCGTTTCTGTTTCCTACTTCTTTGAAGAAGGGGAACGCGGTACGCATGGTTATTATTGTGGCAACAAGGACAACCATAACAGCTTTAATCAAGCCGCAGGCGTGGAAAAAGCGTTATCTTTGCTGGAGCAAAGTATTAAGGATAAAATTGAAAGTTCTAGGCGTGAATCTCTCTTGTCCCAACGTTTGATAACGGAATTGGAATCCAAAATTGCCTTTTTAGAATCTGAACTAAAAAGGAAATAAAGGCGAAAAATACGCGGTAAAATCTCAGACAAAATAAGCCCCAAAAATGGGGCAAAAATAAAGTAAATCCGTGGCAAAAAAAATCTAGGAGATTTTGCTACGGATTTAATTATAAATTTATATCTTTGCACTCAGTCAAATGTAAAACCCAAAGTGGTCAAATTACATTCGGAAAGTCAGACGAAAGTCAGACAAAACGAAACAAAATTTGTTCTAAATAGACGTTAGTTAACTAGTCAAGTGTACTAATAAACAGGCACTTTATATAGTGCGGTATAGACCTCTTTCGGTCGAGCCTCCGCAACAAAGAAGTCGGAGATTTTATAATCTTCGATTTTTTTGTACCCCAACGTTTACGGGGATTTCCCATTCTATCTTCACGTTTCAAACTTCTAATCCTATTTTATGAAAATGGCCGCTTTTCTCATTGTAGTTGGATTTCTCTGCCTCGTTGCAGGCATCGTTCTTTATACGAAAGCGCCTAAAACTGATGAAACTCCTTCCACGCAGACTATTAGTCAAAAGGAGGTGAAAGAAGAGGGTACTACAACGAAGGAATGTACTCCCAACCATTCAATGAGCCAAGAGGAGGTGAAAGAAGAAGCTACCACTCATCCTGCTGCACAGCCAGCAGAAACTAGCGTCAACGAAAATGATGAAAGCTACGAAAAGGGCGTTGCGTTTGAGGAATACATTGTGTCACGCTTTTCCACGAAATATTTCTCTCTCAAAGAGTGGCGAGGCGACAAGTCGAGCAATGGTGTTTATGCAGAATCCAACACCTACCCCGACATGGAGTACACTTTCAAACTGCACGGAGAAACCTATAATTTTGCCGTAGAGTGTAAATGGAGAGCGAAATATAACAAAGAGAATAAGGTCGAGTGGTCATACGAGGAGCAGCTGGCGCGTTATCGTCAATTCGCAAAAGATAAGAATATCCCCGTCTTTATTGTGATTGGTATTGGCGGAACTCCTTCCGACCCTGCGAATGTGTTCGTAGTGCCTTTGGCTTCCATCAAAAACGTTGAACTTTCCAAAAGTTGGCTAGAGAATTATCGCCACGACCTATCCAAAAACATGTTTTTCGATATTCCCACGCAGAGTCTAAGATAAAAAAGGCCCTCTACAAATCAGGCTCTGTAACGAATCGTGTGGTTTTTCTTACACGAACCTTACGAATTTTTCGAATGTGACTATGGAATACACTCTCCAACATTCGTAAAATTCGAAATATTCGTATTTAAAAAGGAACTCAGCGATTCATGCGAGCCCTGTTATTTAGAAACCTATTGGAGTACTCCCCAACGGATACTAACTCCTAACTACCCCATACC
>CAMBWV010000344.1 GCA_945871755.1 uncultured Bacteroidales bacterium | reverse complement strand
ACTTGTTGTTGGCGCCGGCGGTCTGCTCGTAGATGTAGGGGGTGTTGTTTACCATATTGCCCGCATCGGTCAGTGTCAGCACGCCATCGTCGCCTAAGGTGCAAGTGTAGAATGTCAGGCCGTCGGGCTTCACGCTGGGGCAGGGCAGAATAATCGTGCCGTACTGGTAGTTGGCGGTAAACTGGTAGTTGTAGAGTGCGCCATATTGTGCCACATTGTTAAGGTAGGTCTGTAGGGCCTGGCCCTGCTCGCCCTGATTGAAATCATACTTTGCTTGCAGGGTGCCTCCGCCATTATCGATCTCGATTGCAGCATCAATGGCCTCGTTGATAACTGTGGGGTTGCTGAACTCCGTAGGTCCAGTGACGGTGGAACCCTCCAGAATATCCAGCGGAGTGATATTCTTGTACCTGTTAAACTTTTCATTGATAACTTCCTCCGACTGCTCAAGGGCAGGGAAGGCCAGGTTTGAGCCTAGGTGCGAGCCAGTCTTTGTCCATGTCCAGATAACTTCGTTGTCTGTATCTTTCGTATTGACGGTCATAAAGATAGTGCCCGCAGCATTGATACTAAATCCTTTGCCTGTGCCGATGCAGGGCATGAAGTAGAAGGAGCCCGCATTTGCTTCAGCCACCAGATTGTTTTCTGTCCTGGGTTCTTGTGCTGCCCCGCCAAAGTCGGGCATATACAGAGATGTACCCTTGTTTTGGATCTTGTAACTGAATACGCCATCCGTCAACGTGGGATAGATATACCACTGGAAATTCGAGGCGTTCGCCACAGTGATATTGCTGAGCGTATTGGTGGACGCGGCAATGTAGTTTTCGCCGCTCTGCTTGGCGCACCAATATACCTTGTTATTAAATTCGCTATCAATACCTGTGGGGTTCTTCACGGTCGCGCTGCTGACGGGGAAGGGGAAGGTGATGTCCATCGTGGCGGTGTAGCTTTCACCGCTCTTGGTGAAGACTGCGTTGCTCAGGCTGTAGTCAGTTGCTCCAGAGAAGGTGGGCAGGGTTGTTTGGTTGTAGGCCCAGATTGTAGTATAGGAACCCGTGTAGGTTTCACCAGTATTTGCGCGTAGGGTATAGTTGACAGTTACGGGGTCGGTAAACTCTACGGGGTATATTGCCCATACGTTGTTGTCGCCAGCAGCCTGTCCTGTTCCCCAGTATGCCAAGGTGCTTCCAGCTCCATTGTTATCCACACGTTGGTCATCGCTGGCTCTGTTCCAACCGATGCGTCCATCCTCATTGTTCACCTTGTAAACTTTGAATGCCGCAGCTTCAGAGACGCTTCCCGTTGTCAGGTTGGGCTTGATAAATTTGCCCGTACCAAACTGGATATAGTACTGGCCATCCGTACCAGTGGGGAAGAATCGAACAAGGTATTTTTTGCTCACGTTCGTACGGATTCCATTATTGCGGTCGGTCATAGCTGCACGTTTGAGGGTCTCGATGCTGTTGTCGTACATGGGCGTTTCGCCGTTGCGTTCTTGTGTCATGACATACCAATGGGCATTGTCGTCAGCACTAGTTGCCGTTTCGAGGAAGCTGGCCTTTGCCTCCGCGTTGTAGGTGATATACTTTTCGACATCCAGCGAGGGATATTTCTCATCGTAACCAAGGCCCTGATAGGTGATGGTGATACCACTGGCATCGTAGGTGACGGCCGTGCTGTTATCCAGTTTGGTATAAACACCTTCCGCGTTCTTGTACCAAACGGTCAGGGAGGAAATATCGCTAGAAAGGTTTGCGCCCCAGGTGACCACTTGTTTCTTGATGGTAGTTTCGGTGCGTGTGTCCGTTTTGCCTACCTGAGGCATATCGGCTACAACCACTTGAATATCCCAGCCCCTTGAGGCGTTGTTTGTAGAGGTAAAGGCCGTGTTGACCATACCATTCTCACCGATAAACCAACGGAGGGGGTAGCTGTTGACATCTATATCCAATACTTTTTTGTTGCTGCTGCCCAGATTGATATTGACCGTACCATTCGTCCAGAGCCAGGCATTGGTGTTGTCGGATTCTGTATTCTTCAACTGTTGGGAGAAGGTGACGTTGGCAATGGCGGTGCTCTCCTCCACGAGGATGTTTCCTGCCCAGCGTCCTATGCTGGTGGTGATATTCGTATTGCCACCTACGACCCATACGCCACCGTCATCGGAGGTGTCTGTATTAGGATCAACGGCGGTCGTCACAGTGCCTGCGTTCACAAATTTATAGACGGGGCCTTTATTATTTCTACGACCAGGCGTGGGTGTAGAGTTCTGGCCGTCTGCGTCAAATTTTCTGGTTTCGGTGTTCCATGTCCAAACCGTGCCGCCAAAAGCGGGCTTGCCAAACATCTCGGTCTCAAAGGTCCAGAGATTGCAGCCCTGAGTGTTTTGGGTGTGGTTGTTTACCTTCATCCAAGGACACGTGGCTGAACCAGAACCATTGTTATTCAGGCTTCTGTTGGCAGTTCCATTAGGACGAATGGCCCAACAAAATTTGGCAGGCTGAGCAAGCGTCTGGTCCACGGTCC
>CAMBWV010000343.1 GCA_945871755.1 uncultured Bacteroidales bacterium | reverse complement strand
GTGTCGCCGCTCACGAGTTGTCCTTCGTCGAAACCTTCGCCAGCCGTGCGCGTATAGACGATATAGCCCGTCGGGCGAGCGGTTTGCTCCAACGAATCGGGCGTGGGCGACCAACTGAGACGCACCTGCGAGGCCGCCTCGTCCAGCCGTGCTGCAAACCGACGGACAGGCAGCGGTTGGACCACGAAGTCGCGCTTGCCATGCTGTTGGTTGACGAAACGGAGCACGGACTTGTAGATGGCGCGCGCCATGCTCTGCTTGAAGATGGGGTCGTGGGCATAGACTAGGTCGCGGTAATTCTGGTGGGAGAGCATTTCGAGAATGGTGGAAGGAATCTCCGGCATTCGCGTTTCGGCATAGTTGCGGTCGTAGAGCTCGCGGCGCGTCCACGTGATGCCCCATTGGCGCGTGAGGTCGGAGGTGACGCCGCCCAGTATGAGGCCCGCAAGGTCGAGCGAGGCTTTGCGCGAGATGCCAGCGGGATAGCGCGTGGTCGAATCCTCCTTGATGGTGGTGCAGATGCCCAGCGAACCGTAGATACTGTTGTCTGGGCGAACGCCTGCGTCGGAATGAATGGCCATATACATTTCCAGGGGCACGCGCAATCCCTTCTGCCCAGGCTGGTAGGCACTGCCACCGCCCACATAGTTAGTCAGATAGGCACGAGTGCGGATTTCGTCCTTATAGTCGTTGGTGCCGTCGGTCTGGTTGTAGAGGCTGGCGTCCAGGCCGCACCATTGTGCGTAATAGCGAGAGCCTTCGAGGAACTGCGGCATGCGGCTAGTGCCCACGCGGCCGCGAGCGGTCTGTCCCATGCCGCCACCGAAGCGCACGGCATCGGCCGTGATGACACCGCCATGGTAGTCGCTACGGTTCTGAAGCACTACGCGGCCCGTGCGGTTGGCTCCTGCGTCGAAGTCGAAGGTGCCCAGATAAACCCAAGTGCCACCGCCCATCTGCTGGTTGACGCGAAACTGCGTCTGCCCACCCTTGTGATAGACCGTGTAGCGCGCATCGCTCACACTGCCCGCCACTGTGGCGTAGCTGACATACACCGCATAGCGACCAGCCTCGGGAAGGCGCGGCATCCACGTCACACTCGAGAGGCGCGAACGGCGAGTCGTGGCAGGAATGCGGCGGGCTGTGCCCTTCCGAAACGGATTCACGCCATCCTGCAAGGGCAAGCGGGGCATGCCAAAGCCCACCTCGTTTGTGGAGGTCCATTGTTCGTGCTCGCTCGAGGCTTCCAGATAATAATGCGCCGCAGTGTCGGCTGGCGTATCGTTGTCAACAATCACGCAGTTGGTCTGCGGGTCGCGCTCGCGGGCGGAATAGACCACAGCACCTGCGCGCTCGAGCATGGGGATGAGGTAGGGGTGCACGAAACTCTGCGTCAGTAGGTCTTCGGTGGTCGAGAAGAGGTTGGGCCGTTGCCAGCGCCAAGCGCCGTTGCCAAAGTAGCGGCCGTGGCTAGCCGTGACGGCGAGGTGGCGACCTTCCAAACCGTGCTCCACGCGATAGGGGCGCGTCAGTCGGGTCACCCAGGGATTGCCTCGATGACCCACGCTGCCCCACATACGCGAAGCATCGCGGCTGTCCTCGCGCAGGTAGTTGGGAATATAGTCGGAGAGTTCGCGGTTGGCTTTACCCAAAATCTCCACCCGATAAGCGTTGTACGGCTGCGGCAGGCGCGTGGGCAACTCCCGATAGATACCAGCCACGATGTCGGGTGTCAGGGGCTGCGAGCAAAACACTTCGCCAGGATAGACGCGCACCCTTCGCAGCGCCTCGTCCACCCGCACACTGTCGGCCACCATCGGGTCCTTGGGCACGTAGTTCTCGGGCGAGCGATAGGAGGCCAGGTAGCGGTTGACGGCTTTCAGCAATTCGGCATTAACCGTCTGCTGGCCGCGCATCGCCAAGGGGAGTAGGAGAAGAAGAAGGGGAATAAATAGGCGTTTCATAAAGAAGTTGGAAGAATCTAGTTAGTTATGGCCCGATACGAGGCCGTATGCAAAGGTGGGAAAATACTAGGAATCAGCCAAGCGAAAGCACCACATTCTGACCGCAGGGAAATGGATTTCCTCATTCACAGACCAATTTCGTAAGGTAGCCTATCATCGAATAACTACGGATGATAATACTTTTTGTGCGTAAACCAGCGGAATCTCTATAAAATAGCAGGATTCCGCTGGTTTACGCACAAAATTTGCATTTTTGGAGGCAATTTCCGTTTTAGGGCGCGAGAGGCGTGAAGACATCCTAGCAGAAAAAAATCCCAGCAGAAAAGAAAATCAACCTTTCGTTAAGACTAACTCCTCGTAAAAATGCACTTCTCCACAGACAAGCGATAAGTCCACGGCGCAATTTCGCAAAACAATTTTCGTTTCATTTGTGTAAGCTTTCAGAATCGGTTGGCGGGATTGGAACCTACCTTAAGAATGAATGGAACTGTAATGAATCTATAGAGTCAACAAGCAGGTGCAATATTAGGAAAATTAATTGAAGAATACAACAACGGGTGTTGAGGATTTGAGC
>CAMBWV010000342.1 GCA_945871755.1 uncultured Bacteroidales bacterium | reverse complement strand
GCGGCATAGGATGCGGTGGTGTACACCTCGCCATCTACCATATACGTCAGTGTGTAGGACAAGGGCGTGATGGAGGTGCCGCTGCTTGTCAGGGTACCGTAGGCAGTTTCGCCCTCATAGTTCACGCCGTTGCGCGCCACGCAGAGAATGCCGTCCATTGACAGGGTGTAGTTGCCCGCTTCCAGACCGCGCGCACTGCGCACGCGCAGGGTGCAGATTTCTCCGTCGTAGGCTGCAATCGCTGCGCTTGTCAGGCTGAGTGTGGCCAGGCGAAGGCTGCCGTCGGGTTGCGGATTAGCGTAGAGCGTATGGTTGGCCAGACGTGCGCTGGCCTCGGCCGAACCTTCCACATAGGTCAGGTCGGCGGGCAGGTGCAGGTCCAGTTGGAAAGAAGTCAGGTTGTCGTTGTCCGCATTCTCCATGTTGATAGAGAGCAACCATTCGTAGCCAGATGTGGTCTCGGTGGCGGTCACTGAGAATACGGGGGCTGCTTCCTTACTCCAAGCATTGGTGCCGAGCAGGAGGCAGGCAAGGATAGAAAGTATTTTCTGGAATTTCATAATATATATAAGGTAGAGTGGGGCAGGCCCTCCGGCAACAACCGCAGGCGGCCCTGCCCCTTTTGGTATTTATTCAACAATCACTTTCTGTCCATTGACAATATATACGCCAGCGGGCAGGGAAATCCGCGAAGTGCCTGCGGACAACTGCAAGCGGCGAACCAGACGGCCGTCAATGGTATAGACCTCTGCATGGCCTGCATTCAGACGTTCGATGACGAGGCTGCCGTTGCCGCCGCGCACGCAGGACGTCTGGGGTGCGGCGATGCCCGTTGTGCTCTCCATCTCAAAGGCTGCACTGCGCGTAGCGAGGCGGTTGTCTTCGCCGATTTTATTCACGAGAAGGCTTTGGTCTATCGTCAGTATGCGCTGCGCGCTCGGTATCAAGCGGTCGGTCCACACATTGAGGTGGAGTGTGGCCGTACCAGCGGGGAAGGCTTCGCCTGCATTGCCGAGAACGATGACGCGCACGCGGCCCTGCTCATCGGCCTCGGAGATTTGCGTCTGGCATCCCTTCCAAGCGTTCGGCAGTTCCACATCGGTGAGCGCAAGTCCCTCGGGCAGCACCACGTCAAACTGCAACGCGGAATAGGCTGCCTCGGGGAGGGTCAGATGCACGGGCACAGAGTTGGTGGAGGCGGCCGTCAGGCGGAAATCTTCCATTCGCAGGGAAGCCTCTGCCGCAGGCAGCATCAGGTGGCGGGGCAAGAGGGCGGGCTGGCGCAGGGCCATGGCTACAATGTGTACGGCGTCGCTCACCGTGATGCGCTTGTCGCGGTCCACATCGGCCTGGTCGTTGTCGAAGGATTCGTTCTCCAGTCCCATCACCTCGTTCATCACGCACACGGCATCGGCCGCCGTGATAGCGCCGTCGAGGTTGACGTCGCCCTGGGTGATAGCAACGGGCGTGTCAAGGTCAAATACCTTCTGTCGTGCGTACAGATAATTCGCGCGGGTGTCGAGCCAGGATTTCATGTTGGCCACTTCCACGTCGTAGGCTGCGCCATCGCCCCACTTCGTACTGTTGTGCTCGAACGAAGGACGGGCGTAGGCGAAATAATCGTCCACAAACTCCAGCATTTCCTCCTGATACTTCTCCATGAAGTCGCGCCAGATGCGATAGTTGGCGCGCTGTACGGCATCGCTATTATTAAATATGGCGTTGTAGAAACGGCCACCCGTACCATTCTGAATGGAGGTGAACATATCGTTGGTCGTCTTGTAGATACAATATTTATACGAGCCGTCATAGCCATAGGCCCAGTCGAAATCCCAGACGGGACCTAGGATGTAGGGACAATGCAGAGCGCGCACGTCCTCGCGATAGAGGTAGCAACTCTTCGGGTGCATGAGTTCGCAGTTGTGCACGTACTGATTGACAAAGAGGAAGCGTGCTGCCATCTCGGGGTCGAGTTTGTCGTCGAAAGCCCCTTTCACACCCGAGCGGATGAGGATGCTCAACGCGTTGAAGTCATCCTGAATCAGTTGGAAGCGTTCGGGGTCGGGGGCTTCCTCAAAGTCGGGGTCCTTCACGTTGACGGGGAGGGTGTAGTAGTTGTCGTGGAATTTGTAAGCCTCGTCGTAGTAGCTGTCCAACTCTAGGAGCGTGGCGTTCGTGTCGTCCTCAAGGTCCACGCTGTTGTTGGAGAGGCCCACCTTCTGGGTGAAGACGTAGCTGCCGCGGTATTCGCCGTTCATGTAGAGCTCCACGGGAATCATGTCGTTGGCAGCAGCCGTGCCCACCAGTCGCGCCACCTTCATCGCTACGGGGTTGGTCATCATGGAGCCCGTCTGCTTGTTGGCCAGGAGCACCCAACTCTTGCCACCCTTGAGGCCGAAGGGCTTTTTCTTGGCATAAAACTTCAGGCGGTAGGGGCTCTTGCCGTTCTGTCCGGCCCAACTGGTGTTGCCGCGGCCGCGGATTTGCACGCTGTCTGTCATATTGGGGAATACGCCGCCGCCATCGATGGTGATGTCGGC
>CAMBWV010000341.1 GCA_945871755.1 uncultured Bacteroidales bacterium | reverse complement strand
AGACACCTACGGACTAGAGCGCGACGGCCAAACCATCGACATCCACCTCTCCCGCGAAGACTTGGCCGGCCTGTCCAACATGACCACGAGCAACGCCATCCGCACCCTCAGCAATTTTGCCAGCGAAGGCATCGTCAGCCTAGAAGGCCGTAGCATTCGCATCATCGACGAGGAAAAACTAAGGCGCATCTCCCGCATCGGATAGACTATCAAGGCGCAAAGCCCAAAGCCCAAAGCGCCAATCCCCAAGCACGAACCAACAACAAGCAAACACGCCACCCCAAGCAAAAGCTAAGGGGCGGCGTTTTTTGTGGGCTAGCGGTCTCAAGCAATGTGCGGCACGTTTCTTTCTCCGAGAAAGTCAGCGCCCACCGCCCCATGGGCTATCGCCCACCTCCCCATGGGCGCTCGCCCACCGCCCCGTGGGCGCTGACTAAAAGCCAGAGCGGAACGCGAGAATGGCCAATTGACACTGGGCCTTTGAAGAAAACCTTCGCATCTGGGAAGGTGCGATACGTTTTTTCGCAACTACTTACTCACAGCGCAAACAGAGAGCAAGCAACGTGCGGCGAATTGCCCTTCCGCTTGGAACGAACTTGAAACGAACGCCTTACAAATGCGACCTGCGTAGTAGCCTGAACGCTCCAGTTTTCCTGGATTCTCCGCCCCCAGCGCACCAGCAAATCGCAAAAGAGTCCGTGCGAAGGCCGCCAGCAGGCCAAACCTGCTCTATAACATAAGTTTCCGTTTGGGTGAGCGGATTTTTATCTCTACTTTCGCTGACGAGGAGAACAACCTGAATTTCTCCATCTTGTAAGTCATCAACCGATAAAAAAATAACCTAATCACTTCTATCTAATCATGAAGAAATACAATTTTGGTGCGGGACCCTCCATCCTCCCGCAGGAAGTAATGAAAGCCACAGCCGAGGCATGTGTAGAATTTCAGGGCATGGGCCTTTCCCTGATGGAAATCAGCCACCGCACGAAGGAATTTCAGGCGGTGATGGACGAAGCGCAAGCCCTCTTCAAGGAGTTGCTTGACATTCCCGAAGGCTACTCTGTACTCTTCGTGGGCGGTGGTGCCAGTCTCGAGTTCTGCATGGTGCCCTTCAACCTTCTCGAAAAGAAAGCGGCCTACCTCAACACGGGTGTATGGGCCAAGAAGGCCATGAAGGAAGCCAAACTGTTTGGCGAAGTAGTGGAGGTGGCCTCTTCGGCTGATGCCAACTACACCTTCATCCCCAAGGATTACGAAGTGCCCGCCGATGCTGACTACTTCCACATCACCACCAACAATACAATCTATGGTACGGAACTGCGCAAGGACCTGGATTCGCCCGTGACACTCGTGGCCGATATGTCGTCCGACATCTTCTCGCGCCCCATTGACGTGAGCAAGTACGGCATGATTTACGGTGGTGCGCAGAAGAACCTGTCAATGGCGGGCGTGACCTTCGTGATTGTGAAGGACGAGATTCTGGGCAAGGTGAGCCGTCCTATTCCCACCATGATTGACTACCGCACGCACGTGGACAAGGGTTCGATGTTCAACACGCCTCCCGTAGTGCCCATCTTCTGCGCGCTGCAAACCCTCAAATGGATCAAGGCACAGGGCGGCGTGAAGGAAATGGAGCGCCGTGCCATCGAGCGCGCCGACCTGCTCTACGCCGAAATCGACCGCAACAAGATGTTCCGCGGCACCGCTGCCAAGGAGGACCGCTCGCTGATGAACATCTGCTTCGTCATGGCCGACGAATACAAGGACCTCGAGGCCGACTTCCTGAAATTTGCCACCGAGCGCGGTATGTCGGGCATCAAGGGCCACAGAAGCGTGGGCGGTTTCCGCGCATCGTGCTACAACGCCATGCCGCTTGAAGGCGTGCAGGCCCTCGTTGACTGCATGAAGGAATTTGAAGCCAACCACTAAAATGACAACAACGTCTCAGACGCTGCCGGGAGAAAATTCTGGCGCCGTCTGAGACGTTCCTTATTATATATTATATATAGGAATCTATGAAAATACTAGTTGCCACCGAGAAACCCTTTGCACCTGTTGCGGTGAAGGGCATTAGGGAAATTGCTGAGGCAGCGGGCTACGACCTTGCGCTGCTGGAAAAATACACGGAGCGCGCACAACTGCTCGAAGCCGTTGCCGATGTGGACGCACTGATTATCCGCTCGGACAAGATTGACGGCGAAGTGATGGATGCCGCACCCAAACTCCGCGTGATTGTTCGCGCTGGCGCGGGCTACGACAACATTGACCTGGAGGCTGCGACGGCCCATGGCATTTGCGTGATGAATACGCCTGGACAGAATGCCAACGCTGTGGCCGAACTGGTCATCGGCATGCTCATCTATACCATCCGCCACCGCTTTGACGGAACGTCGGGCACAGAACTGCGCGGCAAGAAACTGGGTCTGATGGCCTTTGGTGCTGTGGCTCAGGCAGTAGGCCGCATTGCCCACGGCATCGGCATGGACGTGTCGAGTTTTTCGCCGCTCAACCGTCCGCAGAAAATCATTGACGCTGGCTACCACGTAC
>CAMBWV010000340.1 GCA_945871755.1 uncultured Bacteroidales bacterium | reverse complement strand
AAACTCCTTACTCACACGTTGCAAGCAACGTGCGGTACATTTCTCACCTCGGCCACACGCCCAATATCGCTGAGCCACACGCCCTCGAGCAACGTGCGGTACATTGCCTTGCAACCATCTGAGTAGTTACCAAATAAAACCTAACGCCGTCGAACCAAGGTAAGCCCATCGCGAACAGGCAGCACTACCTGCTCCACGCGCGCATCGCCCACTAGATAATCATTGAAGGCGCAGATGGCTCGGGTCTGCGCATCGGCAGCATATTCGGGGTCAACGACGTGGCCATCCCACAGCGTATTGTCGGCTATCAGCACACCCCCGTGGCGCAGGCGCGGCAACACGAGTTCGTAGTAGTCGATGTATTGTCGCTTGTTGGCATCGATGAAGGCGAGGTCGAATTCCCCAGGGATGTCATCCAGCAGTTGAAATACGTCGCCCACTATCATATGGATGCGCGGCGGATAGGGCGCACCCTCCAACCACGGCCGCGTGAACACCTCCTGCTCGTCGTTAATTTCAAACGTATATAGTTCGCCATCTGCTGGCATTGCCGATGCCATACACAGGGCCGAGTAGCCCGAATACGTACCGATTTCCAGCACACGCCGCGCCCCCATCATCTGTGTCAGCATACGCAGTAACTGTCCTTGGAAGGGTCCCGACGCCATGCGCGGCCGTAGCAGAAAATGTTGCGTCGCGCGATACAGTCGGTGCAGGTATTCGTCCTCCTGCGTGGTGTGCGCTTCGATATATTCGTCCAGGTTCATAGGCATGGGCAAGGGTTTATTCAGCAGATACTAGGGCTTCAATGGCCAAGCGGTACGACAGCATGCCGAAGCCGCAAATCACACCGCGGCAGGCTCCCGCAATCATAGAATGGTGACGAAAAGCCTCGCGCTGGTGGACATTACTCAGGTGCACCTCGATAACGGGCAGCCCTATACTGCGGATGGCGTCGTGCAGGGCAATACTCGTGTGCGTATAAGCACCTGCATTGAGCGCAATGCCTTCCACGCCCTCGTCGGCAGCCTGTTCGAGGCGGTCAATCAGCAAACCTTCTACATTCGACTGATAGTATTCGATGGTGTGCATCGGAAAGGCCGCGCGCAACGTTTCCAGCGCTTCCTCCATCGTTGTGGCACCATAAATACTCGGTTCGCGGCGGCCCAGACGGCCCAGGTTGGGACCGTTTATGATTAGTAATTTCATAGGCTTTATATAAATAGGGTAGGGGAGAGGTCTTTATTATTTTATTTGTACCTTTGCAAAGATAGTGCAAGGTGAGAGAAGAGCAAAATGAAAAATAATTTTTTTCTATTTTGATCTTCCGAACCGCAGCCTACCATTTCTAATTTCCAAGAACCCCATGCTGACCCACTACCTTAATTATATATCCCTGGAGCGCGGCCTAAGCGACAACACCCGCCAGGCCTACGATCACGATGTCCGCCTCTTCCTGGACTATCTCGCCGACGAAGGTCTGCGCCCCGAAAAGGTGAATCTCGACCATCTCCACCGCTTCGCCTGGCAGCTCCACGACATGGGCATCGCTCCCCGCTCCGTGGCGCGCGTGCTGAGCGGCGTGCGCAGTTTCTACCACTTTCTCCTCGTGGACGGATACATCGAGGCCGACCCCACCGAACTCCTCGAATCGCCCAAGATAGGCAAACACCTGCCCGAGGTGCTCTCGGCCGAGGAGATTGCTGCCCTTGAGGCTACCATGGACCTCAGCCTGCCCGAAGAGCGGCGCGACCATTGCATCGTCGAACTCCTCTACAGTTGCGGCCTGCGCGTCAGCGAACTCTGCGCCCTCACTCTGAGCGACCTCTATCTGGAGGAGGGATTTATCCGTGTGACGGGCAAGGGCAGCAAGCAGCGGCTAGTTCCCATTGCCGATACGACCATCCAGGAACTTCACCGCTGGTTCAACGACCGCGCCGACATCACTCCGAAGCCTGGCGAAGAAGATTACGTCTTCCTCAGCCACCGTCGGCGCAGCCACCTGTCGCGCATCACGGTCTTCCATAATATAAAGGTATATGCCTCCCGCGCAGGCATCACCAAGAACATCAGCCCCCACACCTTCCGCCACAGTTTCGCCACCCATCTCCTGGAAGGCGGTGCCAACCTCCGCGCCATACAGGCCATGCTAGGCCACGAAAGCATAGCCACCACAGAAATCTACACCCACATAGACCGCCAATACCTACGCGAACAAATCCTGACCCATTTCCCCAGAGCATAAAAACGCAGAGGGCAGCCGCAAGGCCGCCCTCTGTTTGTTTTATTCCTCTGTTTGTTTTATTCAAGTTTCGCAAGTAGAATCAGAGTATAAGCACAAGCGTTAAAGGCACGCCCCGAAGGGGCAACGAGCACATAGCCCAGGGCAGAGCGAAGCGGCGCCCTGGGTATTGTCGTCCGTCCCCAGCTTTCGCCCTGCAAGGGCAAAAGCATTATCGTGCAAGCGTTTATAGAAACGCTTTTGCCCTTTCAGGGCGCAATAACGGTGGCTTATTCTACCCAGGGCGTTGCCCTGGGCTATGCGCTTGCTGGGCCTTCAGCCCGCTCCT
>CAMBWV010000339.1 GCA_945871755.1 uncultured Bacteroidales bacterium | reverse complement strand
CCTTGCCCTGAATAATCAGGAGCGAGATGAGTTCGGTGGGATTCGTCTTGCCCGATGAAAGTTCGGCAAAGTGCATTCCCTCGCTGAGCAACTGCGCGGCCAGCTCGTCCAGGTTCTGAATCTTGGCCACGGTGACGATGGCGAAGCGGCCTAGGTGCGAGTTGATAATCAGGGGTTGTGCGTCCGTATCGCTGATAACGCCGATGCCCGCCTTGCAACCTTGAAACTTACCCAGCGTAGGTTCAAATTTTGTGCGAAAGTAAGAGCTTTCGAGGTTGTGGATGGAGCGCGTGAACGCGTTCGTTTCGCTGTTGTAGCCAGCCATACCGCCGCGTCGTGTGCCGAGGTGCGAATTGTAGTCAGTTCCGTAGAACAGGTCTGCCGTACAGTCCTGCAAAGAGATGGTGCCGAAGAATCCTCCCATAATGTGTTGGTTGCTAAATGATAAGAAGTCAGAGAAAAGACGCATATCCTGTGCGCCAAGCCGCTATATCCCCACCCCGTCAAAGGCTAAGTAAGGGCGACAGTCAGGCAACACAGACCAACGTCTCCATTTTTACAGCGCAAAATTACGCCAAGGTCCTAAAACGACAAAGCGATTGCCCATTTTTTTGAATCGGCGAGAGCGCGAAGCGTGCATTATAAGAACGGGTTGACATGAAAGAACCGCACCTTACTGCAAGGTGCGGTTCTTTCATGTTACTCTATTCTCATACCAAGATACGGTGCGAAAGGCGCGAAGACGTCCAAGTCAATTTATAAAAGAAGATTCCTTTGAAACTAATTTACAGAACCTACCTTTATTCTTTTTCCCTTCTTTACGGATGAAACCATTGTCTCTGAGGAAGCGAATGTCTCGTTCTATTGTTCTTGGAGTAACCGACATAGTTCCCGACAAAGTTTCCGACAAGGATTTGGCTGTTACATCTCCATTCTCTTTTATGAGATTGTAAATAGACTTCTGTCTTCCAGAAAGTTGAATATTGTCAACGTCGCCGACATCATTACCGACATCTTCTCGACAAGTAACCGACAATTCATCATATTCTTTCGGAAGTTTGTACCCATCTTCTGTGTCTATGAGTAAGCCTTCTTGGAGTAGTTTGTTTAAGGTCTCTCGATCCACCACACGTAGGTTTTCTTTCTTTGAAGCCTTATACTATAGACCTCAATCGCATCTATCGTTATATGGACAAGCTCTATAATACGCAGATGAAACTGGTGCAGCAAATCAGCGTTGAGCATACGATGGAGGTGCTGGGTGGCAAGATAGGGTTGTTGTTCTATGATGTGACCACCCTCTACTTCGAAACCGCTCACACAGACGTATTGCGCACACCTGGATACTCCAAAGATGGCAAGACGGCAGAATCTCAGGTGGTGCTTGGCCTGTTGGTATCAGAAGGAGGATATCCGCTCTCTTACTCTATATATAATGGTAGTCAGTACGAAGGTTTTACCATGATACCAATGATAGACGATTTCAAGCAACGTTTCCAACTGGGTAACGACTTTGTTGTCGTGGCAGACTCGGGCTTTATGAACAAGAGCAATGTGAGGCTGCTTCAGCAGGCGGGTTACAAATATATTATAGGAGCACGTATAAAAAACGAAACGACAAGTATAATTATTAATAATGTGAAGAGAATTTAGCGGATGAAATAAAAGAAATTGTTATCTTTGTTGAGCAATTTAAGATATTAAACATGGAAGATAAGGATTTAAATAGATTGAAACTGGTGCTCGTTGAGAAGAAACGTACAGCAGTTTGGCTCGCAAGCGAATTGGGCGTATCTCCTGTCACTGTGAGTAAATGGTGTTCTCAGAAAACCCAACCTGGCCTGAAGACTTTGAGTAGAATCGCAGAATTGCTCGAGGTCGATAAACGGGAATTACTAACAGAAAATTAATTTAACTTTATGGCAGGAAGAGAAAAAAAATGCAAGTGGCACTTTGCGGATCAGCCGAACGGACAAGAGGTCGGTCCTAATAATGCCATGGAGCAAAGTTTTAAGAGCCATCCCTACGCATCGCTGGTTCGCGAGAGCATACAGAACTCGCTCGATGCCGTACTGGACAAGTCGCAACCTGTGAGGATGAAGTTCCTTGTTGACGAGATAAAAGGTGCTGACTATCCTGAGTTTTTTGAACTGCAGCACCACATAAAGGGTTGTCTGGAGTATTTTCCCAACAACCACAATGCCAAGGTGACGTACGAGCCGATGTGTAAGCTCTTTGATGGCAATCGCTATCATGAGCATCTTGGCTTCATCCGCGTGAGCGACTACAACACCAAGGGTATGAAATATGAGGAAGGCAATACCGATTCGCCTTTCTATGCCTTTGTGCGTTCGGCTGGTGTAACCGTCAAGGAAGATACCTCTGCCGGTGGCTCGTTCGGTTTTGGCAAGGCAGCCTACTACCTGCTTTCGCCCATCAGTACCATTATCGTCAGTACTTGTACTGACACCTATGACAAGTATTTTGAAGGGGCATCTTCTCTCTGTACACACCTCTACAAAGGTACGAAGAAGATGGCTTTCGGCTATTATGACGATCAGAATGGTAAACCCATA
>CAMBWV010000338.1 GCA_945871755.1 uncultured Bacteroidales bacterium | reverse complement strand
AAATTCGCCTTCTTCAACACCCAGTACAAGGCTTACGTGCGCATTACCTCCAAGACATATGGTGTGAGCGTAACCTTCAAGCCCCTTGTGATTGGCACCGACGTCACGGCAATCGAAACCGTGGAGAACACGCAGGAAGGCCTTCAGATTCACACGCAAGGTGGCGAAATTATTCTTTCTGCTGGTCAGCAGCAGCCCGTCAGCATCTACACCATCTCTGGCCAGCGCGTATGGACAGGCAATGTGGGTGCCGAAGGTCAGCGCGTAGCTCTGCCGAAGGGCATCTACGTCGTTGGCGGCAAGAAAGTGCTGAACTAAGCCGATGCTTCGCACGCATGTTGAAATCTTTCATCAAACACTCCTTTATATAATAACGAACAAGACAATGAAAATCAAATATTACATCACCTCAGTAGTGCTGGCATTGTCACTGGCTATGCCTGCCGCTGCGCAAAGCAACCTGCGCGAAGGTTCGCTGGATATGATTGTCGCTCCCCACGACCTCACCCTTGGTTCGGCTGAGCGCACAACCAACTTCCAGGTGCGCGCCAATGTGGAATACACCGTCAGCAGCGATGCCGACTGGCTCACAGTGCGCACCGCAAAGAACAATCGTGTTTACCTGCATCTCACTCAGAATTACACAGGCGAAGCTCGTGTAGGAAAAGTGACCTTGGCCAATGCCGAGAAGGGTATCACCCAGACTTTGACCGTGACGCAAAAGGGCGACGACTCCTTCTTGCGCATCCCCAACACGACCGAAGCACAGGCCGAATACCTTCAGATTTTCACGGATATGTCGCTCAGCCAGCTCAAGGACGGCATCACTCGCGCCGACATTGAGCCTCTGACCAACCCCTTCTGCAAGGCACTGGCCATGCAGATGCTTGAGGGTACCTATAAAAAGGACTATCGTGTGTCGAAGCAGATTTGCTACAACGACCCCCACGTGCTCTCCGACGAATGGAACGCTCCTGGCAAACTCTACGACCAGTTGGCAGGTGTGACGGGTATTCACTTCCCCGCCAAGTCAAAGATGGCTGTGATGGTCACGGGTATTCCCGAAGGCAAGCAGGTTCAGCTGAAGATTATGGCTTGGTGGACGGGTAAGGAAGGCAACAACTTCGATGGCGGCAACCCCAACCAAAAGACTTACACGCTTCAAAACGGCTTCAACCTCATTAACTACGACTACGCGTATGAAGGATTGGCCTACGTATCATATTACGATGCCCATCCCGAAACGATGCCCGAACTGACCGTTCACTTCGTCAACGGTATTGTCAATGGTTACCTCTCGCCCGACAAGACCAACCAGGACATGTACGACCTCTGCGCCAAGGCTCCCAACCGCCACATGGACTGCTGGGGCAACAAGGTTCACTCCGTATGGACTTCCGAAGGTCTGAAGAAGTATTGCAAGGATGTCAACGGCAATCCCAAGGGTTATCGCCAGTTCATGAACGTGCTCGACTCCCTTATCGCTTGGGAACACCGCTCACTTGGCTTCGAGAAGTACGACCGTCTGCCCAACACTCGTTCGTTTGCCTATGTGAACTATACTTACTACATGTTCCAGGGCGGCTATGGCGTTTCCTTCCATCGCAATCAGGAACAGCGCGTGCTGAGCTGCAAGACCCTTATCACAAACGACGACGATGCTATCTGGGGTCTGAGCCACGAGTGGGGCCACCAGCACCAGATGCAGCCCTACTTCTGCTGGGGCGGTTTGGGCGAAGTGTCCAACAACGTACAGTCGTACTACAACATCACCCACATGGGCTACCGCTCTTCCGATAAGATTAACCAGTGGGCACCTGCCCGTCGTCACTTCCTCGAGGACTACGAGTTTGGTACTAAGAATATTGTCAGCGACAAGCGTCGCGAGGCATACAACAATCGCAGCCAACTTAGTTACTCGCCCAAAATGCTCGCCCTCGCTGAAGCCATGGCAGACAGCGTCATTCATCCGCAGTCGGCAGGCGACAACCGCGGCGTAGGTATTTCAGAAGTGGGCGTAGGCGAAACGCTCTGTCCCTTCATCATGCTCGTCAACTACTGGACCAACAACGGATTCCCCGACTTCACAGCTGACTACTACGAATCTCTCCGTCAGAACGACGATCCCAATGGTTCGCAGATTGAAAAGAAGGGCGAAGTTGACAAGTACGAACTCCTGGCTAGCGCGCAGAACGGCAACAAGAATAATAAGTGGCCTGAGTTCAAGCAGAAATACCCCACGTCCTGCTGGGTAGTTGACCAGTATATCACCGATGACCACCACAGCAAGTGGGAAAACTCCATCCCCTTCGTGCTCAACTACATTCGCAAGACCAGCCGCCTTGTCGGCTACGACCTGACGCCGTATTTCGAGAAGTGGGGCTTCCTCCGCAACACGGCACAGCGCATCGGCGACTACGGAAACTACTTCATGGTTTGCACCACCGAAATGCTCGACGAGTTCAAGGCCGACCAGAAGGCCCTCATCGATGCAGGCGAAATCAAGGCAATGCCCGAGGGTATGGTTGAAGACATCTCCAACTACGGCGACGACTTCCACGCTCGTCCTACGATTGCCAACTAATCTT
>CAMBWV010000337.1 GCA_945871755.1 uncultured Bacteroidales bacterium | reverse complement strand
TCGTCGATGAAGACGATGCAGGGGGCTTTCTCCTTGGCTTGGCGGAAGAGGTCGCGCACACGGCTAGCTCCTACGCCGACAAACATCTCGACGAAGTCCGAGCCCGACAGGGAGAAGAAGGGAACGCCCGCTTCGCCCGCCACGGCCTTGGCCAAGAGCGTCTTACCCGTGCCCGGAGGACCTACAAGGAGAGCACCCTTGGGAATCTTGCCGCCCAGTTCGGTATATTTGGCGGGATTCTTGAGGAAATCCACAATCTCCTTGACCTCCTCCTTCGCGCCTTCCTGCCCGGCCACATCCTTGAAGGAAACGTGCGTGCCTTCGCCCTTTTCGATGAGGCGGGCTTTGCTCTTGCCGACAGAGAAGATGCCGCCGCTGCCACCGCCGCTGCCCATCCTGCGGAAGAGGAGGAACCAGAGGCCAACGAGCAAGAGCGTGGGCAGGATGAAGGAGAGGAAGTAGTTGAAGTAGTTGGTCTCTTCGGCATAGGTGATGTGCATGCCGGGCACGCTCTCCACGAAACCTTCCAGTTTCTCCAAACTACCGTAGCGGGTGCTCACGGTGGGGTTCTTGCCCACCTCCTTGACCGAACGCTTGAAGACGGTGCGCACCTGCTCGGGCTTGATGGTGAGGTAGGCCGTGCTGGAGTTCTTCTCAATCTTTATCTCGGTGCCTCGCTGCTTGGCAACGTGCTCTTGAAACTCCGTGTAGGGCACCTCCTTATTATATCCAGAGGAGGAGAAGGAGTCGTTGAACATGAGGAAGCCGAGGATGAAGATGACGGCCATATATACCCAGGTGAGATTCACGCCGGGCTTTTTGTCTTTGATGCTGTTATTCTTTTTTTCCATAAATAATTAGTCTAGGTCAGGAATCTGGATGAGTTCGGCCTCGGCCCAGAGGTTTTCGATGTCGTAGTGCTCGCGTGCTTCGGGCAGGAAGAGGTGAACCATGACGTTGCCGTAGTCCATGGCCATCCAGAAGGCGTTCTCGCGTCCGACGACGGCGGCGGGTTTTTCGCCACCCTGTTCGCGCACGATGTCTTCGACGGATTCGGCCATGGCTTCCACCTGTTGGGGCGAGCCACCCGTGGCTACGACGAAGTATTGGCTGGGTGCGGTGATGATAGTGCGGAGGTCAACGATGGTGATGTCGTGTCCTTTTTTCTCTTGGATGCCTTCAACCACCAGGTTGACGAGTTGGTTTTGTGTATTCATTCGCTGATTTTGTGTGTTCGTTAGTTAGTAATGTGTGTTGGTTCGCTGTTATTTTTGTATTCGTGAGTTTAAGAACCGCATGAGCTCATGCCATGCAGGGCCTATTGGCGCAAATTACGGTGCAAAGGTACAATGATTTCTCTAACCTAGAAAGCCGCAGGTCCTAAATCGGCTGATTTTATGGAATTTTGTGGAAATATTGGCGTTACTCAGGCCACTAATAGCTAGGGCAAAAGCAGATTAGAGGCAGTTGGGGATGCACACAAAAAATGGAATCACAAGTCCTCTTGACTACGGGCTTGTGATTCCAGATTCGTTGGGAGCGATTCCCACGCTATGGCAGATTATTGATTGTCCTTGTTGATGAGATTGACCACAACCTTCACCATGACGTCTTTCTCTTCCGTTCGGCTCTCGGCAATCATTAGGGTCAGGGCCACGAGGGTATTATCTGCTATGCGCTTTCTGCCTTCTGGAGAATACAGGATGCCGTTTTTCTCCATAAACCAGAGGAAGAGCATGGCTGCGATACGTTTGTTGCCATCGCTGAAAGAATGGTTTTTCACTACGAGATAGAGGAGCATGGCTGCCTTTTCCTCCACAGACGGATAGAGGTCTTCGCCCGCGAAGGTCTGGTAGATTTGTCCGATACTGCTTTTGAAGGAGTCGTCCTTTTCGTTGGCAAACCACTGGCTGCCTCCAAATTTGTCCTTCAAGGCGTTGATAGCCTCCATGGCATTCTCGTAGGTGGCGCGGAAAGGTTCTTCCTTGGTCGTCCTCTCGATGTGCAGGGTTTGATAGTCGTAGCGGTCGAGGGTGTCGAGGGCATATACATAATCGCTAATGACATTGAAGAGTCCTGCATATTCGCCCTCCGAGACCTTGTCTTGGAGGGTTAGTGCCCGCGACATCAGCCGCACCACGTCCTTCAATTCGTCGTAATGGTCCAGGCGACGCTGGTCGATGGCATAGCCTTTGATGAGGTATTGCTTGATGAGTGAAGAAGCCCATATTCTGAACTTTGTACCATTGATGCTTTTTACTCTATAACCGACAGAGATGATCACGTCAAGGTTATAGAATGTCGTTTCGCTCACCTGGATATAGTTGTCTCTTCGACCGTATCTCTTGGGTTGTGCACTTTTTGCACATACCAAGGTTTCATCCAGTTCTCCTTCCTTGAAGATATTCCGAATGTGTCGTGTTATTACCGTACGATCTCTTCCGAATAGATCGGCCATCTGACTTTGTGTCAGCCACACAGTGTCCTGCTCCAACTTCACTTCAAGTTGGGTATTGCCATCGTCCGTTGTATAGAGAACGATAGCGGAACCATTGTTGGCTACAATTCTATTCTCTTTCATACTTGTTCTGA
>CAMBWV010000336.1 GCA_945871755.1 uncultured Bacteroidales bacterium | reverse complement strand
TCGGATTCATCGGAGGCGATGCAGGCCATGTTGGCTTCGCGGCAGGAGCGCACTCTCTCAAACATCCTCTGCGTGCCTGCAGCATCTTCGCTGAAGGAGAGGTGGCTGTCGATGCCTAGGCTTTGTGCCATTCCGCTCACGTCGAGGTTGTCCGTGCCGATGAAGGCGAAGGTCCAGCCTTGCTTCTTCATCTTTTCGATGAGGTTCTTGACCATCTTGTGGTTGTATTCTACGGAGGAGTTTTCCTCGCCGTCGGTAATGATGGTCACGACCACTTCGTCATCTACACCGCACACAGCGTTGACCTTGGCGATGCCCTCGCCCACTGCGTCATAGAGGGGCGTGCCGCCACCGGGGCGATACTGGCCAGGGGCAAGGATAGTAGCCTGCTGGGCGGTCACATTGTCGAGATGGTAGCGGCGCTTGCCAGTCTCGAAGGTCATGAGGGTGATGCGCTGCTCGATGTCGGGATATTTCTTCTGCAACTGCTGCACGGTCTGGATGGTTTCGTTCATGCCGGCAAAGGCTTGCTGCTCAATCAGGCACATACTTCCGCTTTCATCTACGATAATCAGGTTATAAACAGTCTTCATGGTGTTTTGGTTTTTAGAGGTTTTGGATTTGGATTTTATTGTTTCTCTGAGCATGCTTCTATCTATTATAAGGAACGAGAAAGGAAAAAATTAAGCAGCACCCCACTTTTTTTGAAAAAAAATTTCGCACCTTTCCCGCCATGTTCCTCAAAATGCCTATCTTCGCCCTAGGTATAAAGTACTTAGGGATTGTTTATACCGAATACTGCTACCCCCGCAAAATTCTATATTCCTGCAAAAATCTTCTCAATATTTCTCTCCCCCATGCAACCCTCCACCTACGACCTCACCGACGCGGCCCTGCTCGAAGGCCTCATGCAACACGACGAGCGCATCACGCGCGACTTCTTCTACGACACTTGCCAGATGGCATACCATATATATAATAAGGAGTACCAGCTGGCGAGCGTGCCGGGCATGGACTTCTACACGCTGGCCCACGAATACTACCTCTCGCTCGAGGTGCACCACTGGCGACCGCTGACGGACCGCCCGCCACAGACGAGCCTGCGCAACTGGATGATTGGCGGCTTTCGCTACGTGATTCTCGACCGCTTCAAGCAGCAGAGCCACGAGTTTAATATCGACAGCCTAGACTTCTCCGTGGGCATCGGTGGCAAGGCTCCTTGGGATGCCATCGCGGCCGACGACTACCAGCAGCGTGTGCGCAACATGGTCAACGAAATCATCAGTTCCCAATTCGCCCAGGACCGCTACGCCCAAAGCATCCTCTACGGCATCCTCGTGGCTGGCTACAAGGCCAAGGAAGTGGCGCTCGATCTGGGCATCACGCCCTCGGCTGTCTCGCAGCGCTATCACCGACTGATGGACGAGGTGGTGAAGCCCTATTTCCGCCACTACTACGACACGACCGTCGAGGGCACCTACGCCATGCCCGCCTACGACGAATGCTACATGGCCGACACCATGTCGGAAGTGGGGAGCATCATCCTGCCGAAGGGCAAGGGGCGTGGCCTCGCGACAAGCAGCCAGGAGCGTACCACCATCAACCCCTTCTGGCGCAAAAACCAGGCGGAGGTCACCGCTGCGCCTTTGTCCCGTCTGCGCATCACGGCCCACACGTCTTCTCAGGAACTGCGGGCCTACATGGATGCCAACCCGAAGGCCGTCCTCATCTTCGGCAGCAATCTCTACGGCCTCCACTTGGGCGGCATCGCCCGCATGGCGCAGGAGTACTACGGTGCGAAAGAGGGCGTCGGCAAGGGGCTGCAAGGCCGTACCTACGCCATTCCCACCATGCAAGGCGGCATCCCGTCCATCGCGCCCTACGTGGATGAGTTCATCGCCTTTGCCGAAGCAAACCCGCATTTGCCCTTCATTGTCACCCGCATCGGTTGCGGCGTGGCAGGTTTTACGCCCGAGGAGATTGGTCCGCTCTTCGTGGATGCCCGCGGCCTGCGGAACGTCCTCCTGCCCGAGGATTTCGTGGCAGCGATGTAGGTGTAACGCAACGTATGGCACATTGTCTTCAATGAGTACGAACACCCTACTCACACGTTGCAAGCAACGTGCGGTACGTTTCTCACCTCGGAGAACACCTCCCTATCCCTAACCTAACAAGAAAAACCAGAGCAATCCGTCATCCAAATACTTTTCCCAATGCCCTAAACCCCGACTTCCTCCCAATTTTTCCAAACAAACCAAAGAAAATGCACCTGCCGCAGCGCGTAACCCACAGATTTTGCCTAACTTAGCACCCGAAAACCCAACCAATAAATTAGTAAATACTATGAAGAAAGTTTCCCTCCTTTCCTTGCTGCTTGCGTTTTGGGTGGGCATTGGCACTGTTTGGGCCGATGAACCCTTCCGCAAGCACCGGTACGACCTCTTCAAAGTGCTTCCCCCTGCTGAAGGAAGCTTCGTGTTTGTGGGCAACAGCATCACAGACATGGCGCCCTGGGTCGAGATGTTCCGCGACGACTTCGGCAATCCGCTCCCGATTGTGAACCGCGGAAACTCCGGCACCTACTCTACCGAACAG
>CAMBWV010000335.1 GCA_945871755.1 uncultured Bacteroidales bacterium | reverse complement strand
GCCTCCTCTTTGCCACGTCCGTGGGCTTCGTTTGGCTGAGCGCGCGCATCTATCGTGTCGGCATCCTCATGTACGGCAAGAAACCCTCCATCCGCGAAATGCTCAAGTGGGTGCGCTGGCGATAATGCCTAGGCGGAAATCTTCTCCCAAAAGCCACAATTTTTATTCCATTCCGCTGATTTCGGCTTGCCCAACCCTTTCATTTCAGAATCGTTCATCAGAAAAATCGTAATTTTGTCCCGTGATTGTGCGTCTGCCATTCTCGAAAAAAGTTCAACAGTTCTTTCCCCTGAAGGCCCTCTGCGCCTTCCTGCTTCTTCTCCTTTGCGCCCCGTTGGCGGTGTACGCCGATGAGGATGCGGGCAAGTTTGTGCTGGTGATAGATGCTGGCCATGGTGGTCACGACCCTGGAGCCGTGGGAACCTTTGCCAAGGAGAAAACCATCAATCTCAACGTAGCGCTGGCCTTTGGGCGGCTCGTCGAGAACAACTGCTCCGACGTGAAAGTCATCTACACGCGCAAGACCGACGTTTTCCTGCCCCTGCAGCGCCGTGCCGACATCGCCAATCAGAACAAGGCCGACCTCTTCATCTCTATCCACACCAATTCGGTGAAGGACAACAAAACGGCCCAAGGTGCGGAGACCTATACCCTCGGTATGGCCCGCGCGCAAGTCAATCTCGAAGTGGCCAAGCGCGAGAACGGCGTCATTACCTACGAGGCGGGTTACAAGGAAACGTACCAAGGCTTCGACCCCAAGAAGGTGGAGAGCTACATCATCTTTGAGCTAATGCAGGACCGGTATATGCAGCAGAGCGTGGAACTGGCACGGTTTATCCAGCGTCAGTATCGCAACCACGCACACCGCAATGACAAGGGCGTGCACCAGGCAGGCTTCCTCGTGCTTCGCAATGTCTCGATGCCTTCCGTTCTGACCGAGCTCGGTTTTATCTCAACGCCCCACGAGGAGCAGTTCCTCAGTTCGGAGGAGGGCGTGCGCCAGATGGCCCAGAGCCTCTACAACGCCTTCGTCAAGTATCGCCAGCAGCACGGCGGCTCCAGCGCGGCCCGCACCATTCCCAGCGAGAAGGTTGCGCCTGCGCCCGCTGCCAAGAATCAGCCCGCGCCCGTCGATGATGGTAAGCAACCCGCCGACAAGGGCGGCAAACAGTCCGCCGAAAAGCCCGCCGAGGCCAAGAAATCGGCCAGCCGAAAGGCGGAGCCCGAGAAGCGCGAATCCGCCCTTGACCCTGCGAAACCTGTGTTTCACGTACAGATTTGCACGGCCGACCGCCAGTACGCCGAGTCCGATGCCCGCTTCAAGGGACTCAAGCCCATACGCTTCTATCGCGAGAAGGTGCTCTATAAATATATATATGGAGCAACACAGGACTACAACGAGGCCCGCCGCCTCCAGCGCACTGCCGCCGAGTTCTTCCCCGATTGCTTCATCATTGCCCTGCAAGGAAAAGAACGGATTGACCTGCAAAAGGCGCGCGAACTCAATCGCAAGTAAAGGCAACTCCCGAGAGGGGCACAACGCCCCCTGCTCCTACGCTTGAATCAACAAAATAAACAGATATGAAGTTTCTGACCAAAGAAGTCAAGATTGCGTTGACGGCCATCGTAGCAGCCGTTTTGGTGTTCATTGGCGTCAACTTTCTGAAAGGTATCAACATCTTTCAGTCAAGCAATACGTATTATGTGAAGTTTAAGAACGTGGGCGGATTGGTCGTTTCCAATCCCGTCTATGCCAACGGCTATCCCGTCGGCATCGTTCGCGGCATCCAGTACGACTACCAGAACTCCGAGAAGGTGGTCGTGCAGGTGGAACTGGACGACGAGATGCGTGTGCCGCAGGGCACCAGCGCTGAGTTGGAAACCGAACTGATGGGCGGCGTCAAGATGAACCTCATCCTTGGGGCCAATCCGACCAAGCACCTTGAACCAGGCGATACCCTTACGGGTGGTCCTAGCCACGGCGTGATGGCGCAACTGGGAGCGGCCATGCCCGAAGTGCTGGCCCTCGTGCCCAAGTTGGACTCCATCCTCGTCAACCTCAATCGCCTGACGGGCGACCCCGCCCTTGCACATACCTTGCAGAATGCCGAAAGCCTGACGGCCAACCTCGACCAGGCTTCGCGCCGCCTCAATACGCTGATGGCCAACGACCTGCCCGTGACCTTGGGCAAACTCAATCGGACCCTCGACAATGCCGAACGCCTCACTGGTAATCTGGCGGCCATCGATGTGAACAGCACCATGCAGAGCGTCAACAATACCTTGGCCGATGCGCAGCAGTTTGTCAATCAGCTCAACGGCATGACGACCGACCTGAACAGCAAACTCACGAGCAAGGATAATACCCTCGGCCTCTTCCTCAACGACCGCGGTGTCTATGACAACCTCAACGGTACGCTCCAGAGTGCCGACTCTCTCCTCATCGACCTCAAGGCGCATCCCAAGCGCTACGTCCACTTCTCTGTCTTTGGCAAGAAGGATAAGTAATGCAAGTTTCGCAAGTTGAATCAGAGAATAAGCGCAAGCGTTCAAGGCACGCCCCGCAGGGGCAACGAGCACATAGCCCAGGGCATCGC
>CAMBWV010000334.1 GCA_945871755.1 uncultured Bacteroidales bacterium | reverse complement strand
AGTGGCCACAGGATTTTTGTGACAACTCCTCACTACTTTGACCTGAGTAGTTACAGCGAGTCAGGGTAAAAAGATGCACGCAACAGCATCACAGCGATTGTATTCAAACGTGGTTCAAAGGCACCTTCTCACACAATTCATCATTGACTCCATTTGTGGTGAGCGTATAGATCAACTCAGGGCATCAATCGGTTGTCTGACCACCATTCCTAAAGCTAGATTGTATTGAGTAACCACCTCGCTAAGCTGCTCCTGGAAAACACTGGCAATACTGCCGACAAAGTGAAGCGGGGTTTGGGCATCTGTATATGGCAAATAGGCAAGTACATTACGGCGAATGAAACGATTAAATTCATCCTTGATTATTTCCTGTATTTCAGAGCGATGAATGTTTTTGCTTAAGAAAGGAGTAAAACTTGCTAAGTATTGATTAGGGGCGGGCGTTCGGTAAACCCTACGTATGAGTTCATCCATTGTCAATGGGTATTCAGCCAGGAAAGCCTTACAAAGGTCTTCAGGCAATTGTCCTTTGAAAACATCGCCAATCAATCGACGTCCCAGTACGGCTCCGCTACCCTCATCGCCAAGAATAAATCCCAAAGCGGGCGTTTGGTGCGATATCTGTTGACCATCGTAGAGGCAACTATTAGCTCCTGTTCCGAGGATGCAGACAATGCCCGCTTTGTTACCGCAGAGCATACGAGCAGCACCTAACATATCCGAATCCACCGTGATATTTGGCGTTCCGACTACTTCGCTGAGTATATTCTTCATCCTTACAACAGCTTCACCTCGACAGCCTGCACCATAGTATTCAACCTTGTCCACACAGCTCCCCTCCACCTGCGGGAGAAGTTGGGTGGTAAGGATATGGCGGATTTCATCGTCCGTAAGTAAGGAGGGATTCATACCATCCGTATGAAAGCGCAAGGTTTCTCCGTGGTTATTGCGCAAGAGCCAGTCTGTCTTGGTGCTTCCTGCATCAGCTAATAGGTGTTTCATGAGAGATTGAGGATTTTTCTGAAAGAATGAGAAGGGCGTTTTTGTGATTTCTGCCCCGAGGGAAGGGAAAACGCTGCGAAACCATCGCAAAAGTACGACTTTTCTTTCTTGGAAACGTGCCAGCCCATATCTTTTTTATAACTTTGCGGTGTTTTTTCACTCCTATTGGAATTGGAGCCCTACCTACATTTTCATCCTATACGAAAAATATGTACGTTTCTACCCCATTAGTAACCAAAATTTTCCGCCATATTTGCGTTGGAATCGCCTATATCTGTTTCTTATCTGCGGCAAGTGCTCAAACAGCCCCAATAATGCCCGAGGGCCTCACAGATAGTACATTACGCATTGACTATTGTTTCAGCGGCAACGATAAGACTTGCCATATTTCCGTAGCTGAACAGCGCGTTTCAGCAGGCTGGGCAGGCCGTCGCGTCAATATGAATCACCATTACTTGGGCGGCAACGGTACCATCACCTTAAAGGATGCCCGCGATGGACATATCCTTTACGTTAACACCTTCTCAACCCTGTTTCAAGAGTGGCAGGCCACAGAAGAAGCTACACGCCTCAATAAGGCATTTGAGAATGTATTCCTCGTGCCAATGCCAAAGGATAGTGCGATTGTGGAAGTTTCCCTTCGCGATTTACAAGGACGTACCACAGCCACGCACAGCCACACCATCAATCCTCAAGACATTCTGATTCGCCCCATTTCATCGGAAAAGCCCCTACCCCATCGCTATTTGTTGCGCGCACCTCAGATGGAGTCGGCCATTGATATTGCCATTGTGGCTGAGGGATATACAGCAGCAGAAATGCCTCAATTCTATCAACACGCTGAGGAAGCGCTTGACGCTCTCCTTTCGCACGAACCCTTTGGTCGTCTAAAGGATAAATTCAATGTAGTAGCCGTAGCTGCACCTTCGCACGATAGCGGTGTGAGCATCCCTTCCCAGCATACTTGGCGCAAGACAGCCGTAGGTTCCCACTTTGATACCTTTTATAGTGAGCGCTATCTGACAACGTTGCGGTTGCGCCAATTGCACGACCTGCTGGCAGGCATCCCCTATGAGCATATCATCATCCTCGCCAATACGGACCACTATGGCGGTGGCGGCATCTACAACAGTTACACCCTGACAACGGCACGCCATGCTGCCTTTCGTCCAGTAGTGGTGCATGAGTTTGGCCATAGTTTTGCTGGTTTGGCCGACGAATATTACTACGATGACCAATACATGGAGTATTACTATCCCCACATTGAGCCTTGGGAGCACAACATCACAACGATGAAGAACTTCAGTGCCAAGTGGGAAGACATGCTACCTAACGAAAAGGAAAAGAAGCGTGCCGGCAAAAAGAAGAAAGCCCCACAGGAACCTTCGCCGCTTGACACCGAGTCCATCGGCATTTATGAAGGTGCAGGTTATCAGTCGAAAGGCGTCTATCGCTCCACGCCCAACTGCCGCATGAAAACGAACGAGGCTCAAGCCTTCTGCCCCGTTTGTCGCAGAAGCATCGAACGACTCGTTAAGTTTTACACCGAAGAGGGCCATTAAAACGAAGTGGAACGTACAGCCCACTCCTTTCTATCTATTACTGACCTATTCAG
>CAMBWV010000333.1 GCA_945871755.1 uncultured Bacteroidales bacterium | reverse complement strand
GGTGATAATGAAGACATCATTGAATTGCGCCAGCGTATCGCCGAGATAGAACTGCCCGAAAAGATTGAAGCCATTGTCAATCGCGAGATACGTAAGCTGGAGCACATCCCCGTTCAGGCACCCGACTATAACGTACAACTTAATTATCTCCAAACGCTCCTTTCCCAACCATGGGGTAAGGAAACGAAGGATAAACTCAATATCAAGAATGCGCAAAAGCAGTTGGACCACGACCATTACGGTCTGGAGAAAGTGAAAGAGCGCATCCTCGAACATTTGGCTATGTTGCAGGTGCGCCAAAACAATAAAGCACCCATCCTCTGTCTGTATGGTCCTCCGGGCGTCGGCAAGACCTCGCTTGGAAAAAGCATCGCCACGGCCCTAGGTCGCCAATATGTGCGCGTTTCCCTTGGCGGTGTACACGATGAAGCGGAAATCCGTGGCCATCGTCGCACCTATATTGGCGCCATGCCGGGACGTATCATCAAGAGTTTGGTGAAGGCAGGCACGAATAACCCCGTGTTTGTGCTGGACGAGATAGACAAGGTCTCGGATAGCAATCACCAAGGCGACCCTCAGTCGGCCTTGCTTGAAGTGTTGGATCCTGAGCAGAACAATGCCTTCCACGATAACTTCCTAGACATTGACTATGACTTGAGCAAGGTCATGTTCATCGCCACAGCCAATAGCCTCAACACCATTCCACGTCCCCTCCTTGACAGAATGGAGATTATTGAAGTGGAAGGCTATCTGACGGAAGAGAAAAAGGAGATTGCACGCCGTCATCTGATTCCGCGCATTGGCAAGGATGTGGATTTTGGCGGCGGTAGTAACCTGCGCATTTCATCAGCCGCCATACAGCGTGTGATAGAATCCTATACGCGCGAAAGTGGCGTGCGCCAACTGGAAAAGCAGTTGGAGAAAGTCTTTCGCAAGGTGGCCCTTCGCATTACGCTGGGCGATAAATCCGAAAGCGAGAAATGGAAAACCATACTTCAGCCAGCAGCCATTACCGAACTGCTGGGCAAGCCTATCTATAACCGCGATATCTACCAAGGCAACGAATATGCTGGCGTGGTAACAGGATTGGCATGGACAGCTGTGGGCGGTGAGATACTGTTTATTGAAACCAGTGTCAGCCAAAGCAGAAACCCGCGCCTGAACCTGACAGGAAATCTGGGCGATGTGATGAAAGAGTCCGCCATCCTCGCCTTGGAATACATCAAGTCGCACTGCACCAGCCTCGGATTGGACCATCGCATCTTCGACCACTGGAGCATCCATGTGCATGTGCCCGAAGGAGCAACGCCAAAGGATGGCCCATCAGCAGGTATTACGATTGCTACTTCGTTGGCTTCAGCCCTCACACAGCGTAAGGTGCGCAAGGGAGTAGCCATGACTGGTGAGATAACTCTTCGCGGAAAGGTGTTGCCCGTTGGCGGCATCAAGGAAAAAATCTTGGCTGCCAAACGAGCAGGGTTGACCGATATTGTCATTAGTCAAGAGAATCGCCCAGATATAGAAGAAATAGAAGAACGCTATCTGAAGGGACTTACCTTCCACTTCGTAGAGAACGTGACCGAGGTTCTTGACTATGCTCTCCTAAAAGAACAAGTGAGCAACCCCATCGCCATCACTGTGCCCGAAGAGCCGCAAGACGGGAAAACATCCAAATAAGAATCTTAACCACGGAATAGACAGAATCAACCTTCCGCATGAATCGTATTCAACATAAAGGTATGCCCTTCCTCCTGCAACACACTGATGCAGGAAGCAAAGCGCGCGCTGGACAGATAAATACGGACCACGGCATCATAGAAACGCCTATCTTTATGCCTGTGGGAACACTTGGTAGTGTCAAAGGCGTTCACCAACACGAACTCAAGGAAGACATACAAGCGCAGATTATTCTGGGCAACACCTATCACCTTTATTTGCGCCCAGGATTGGATGTGCTGCGACAGGCAGGGGGTCTCCATCGTTTCAATGGCTTCGACCGCCCGATGCTGACCGATAGCGGAGGTTTTCAAGTGTTTTCTCTGGCCGGTATTCGCAAACTGAGCGAAAAGGGATGTGAGTTTCGCAGCCACATTGACGGCAGCAAGCACTTCTTCACGCCCGAGGGGGTCATGGATATCGAACGTACGATTGGTGCTGATATTATGATGGCCTTCGATGAATGCCCGCCAGGCACCGCTTCCTATGATTACGCAGCCAAGAGTCTGAAACTCACTCACGGATGGCTGGAACGCTGTGTGAAACGTTACAACGAGACCGAACCTCTTTACGGCTACCATCAAACGCTCTTCCCCATCGTTCAAGGTTGTGTGTATCCCGAACTTCGTCGCGAGAGTGCGCATTTCGCAACTAACCTTGACGCAGAGGGTTATGCTATTGGCGGTTTGGCTGTGGGCGAACCAGCCGAGCAGATGTACGAGATGATAGAAGTGGTCAATGAGATATTGCCCACCGATCGTCCACGATATCTAATGGGAGTGGGAACCCCAGTGAATATCCTTGAGGCTATTGAACGAGGAGTAGATATGTTTGATTGCGTGATGCCAACCCGCAACGGCCGCAATGCAATGCTCTTCACGGCTCAGGGCATTATGAATATG
>CAMBWV010000332.1 GCA_945871755.1 uncultured Bacteroidales bacterium | reverse complement strand
TACATGGAGATTAAGGAAATCAATGAGTTTATCCAGCAAATAGACAGAGCCACAGCGACAAGAGGCATCCTCATCCGGATTCAAGGAAACTTAGGGAATATTGAGGAAAACAATGGCTGCTACAGGGCCGTGATTTCAGACAATGGCAAGTATGGAGCTTCCATTATTATGAAAGGCAAAATGGTGGTAGACTATACCTGCTCCTGTAGGAATAACGGACATATATGTCGACACGTGGCAGCCCTGGCCTACGAGATAAAAGATCGACTGGGAATAGATAAAACGGTAAAGAAAACCAAAACCAAGAATAAGAAAAAAGGAGAGAAAAAAGAGATTAGTTCTGAAGAAGAGTGCACGTCCTACCACTTCTTCGGTCACGAACTCAGTCCGTGGGAGATGTTTATACTCTGTGTGGATGCCTATCGTGGCACAGAACCCCTCAGTGGTATGCCCAGTTTCAGTCCCGACAACACCAACAAGCTCAACGTCACGGTAGCCAGGCAGCTTGAAATCAACCAGCGCCTCACGGAAATGGGGCTGGTGAGCAAGCATAGCCGGGAGAACCACTATTTGAAGAAAGGATATTATTTCTTTCCCAAGCCCGAATACTACGTGGATATCTTGTTTGAACTACTTGACAAGCATCCCCGTTGGGTGGCCTTCCTGACACAGTATGCCCAGACGGACTTGATTGCCCTCTACCTCATGAAAGTGTGCAAGGCGATGTTAGGCCTTAGCACAATGAAAGTGGAGTTGCCCGAATTCAGATTCTACGATGAGAAGACGACAAGTGATCTCATCATTCTGCTCGCTCAAACCATTCGCCATCACGACTGGGAGGCCGAGAAGGTCTGCGACGCCTTATCCGAGAAGTCCATCCAGCTGATGCTGGCGGGCCTGTTGCATCTTGGCCTCAAGCAGGAAGACCAGCAGTATCTGGACATAACAGAGAAATATCTGGCTGTCATGAAGAAAGATAAGACATGGTACAGCCTCTACAATAATCTGCTCCTCTACCGTTTCTACTTCACGGGCCAACTGGACCCGCTCAAGGAGGAATGGGGAACTACACCAGAAATCCTCTATGCCAAAGCCATCGCACACCTCCAAAAGCACGAGTTGGATGCAGGCATTGCTTGCTTTGATAAGAGTTTCAAACTGTCCAAGGCCAAAGGAGCCCTGCGCAATTTGCCCACAGACCGCATAGCCACCTACTTCTACATTGTAGCCCTTGGCATGCGCCGCAATGCGACGGACATCAAGGCTCTCAATAAACTGAGTGGCCGCAACCTTGAAATACAGGCAGCGCTCGGTGTCTCTGCATCAGCGCTGGTGGAATTTTTCCAGTCCAATTTTCAGCCGCGCGACACCGAATCTCTTCTGAGGGAACTGAACAGCAAGGTGCCGTCAATCAATCGCATGATGGCCTGCATCGTCCTCCATTTCTTTGGTGGGCAGCAAGATTACAAAGGCGAGATGCCCACGACCGAGATTGCCCTGCTACGCCGCGAGGCCGCTCCCTTTGGCATCTGTCCCGATGAAAACTGGTCGTACGAACCGTTGCTGGCCAGCATCCAGATACGTCCCACTTGGGAACTCGAGCTGAACGACATCATCAACAATACGCCGTGGCTTCAACCCGAAGCAACGGACAATGATCAGAAGACCGCCCCTGAGACCCGCATTATCTATAACCTCGATTATTGCGGCGTGATGGATGTCCGCGAGATAACTCGTCTGAAGAGCGGTAAATGGAGCAAGGGCAAAACTTTGTCCTTCAAGCGTTACTCCGAGGGCCACTTCGCCTTCGACCCCATCGACAAGGATATCTATACTAAATGGCGGATGTCCGACCTCACCTACGAATATCCCTCGCTCTCAATTGTCCTGCCGCTGCTCAAGAATACAGACAAGGCTTTGTTGTCCGATTCCCCCCTGAGCATCCGCGAGGAAAAGGTTTTCATCTATACGATCAACAAAAAGGGCAATATCAGTTTTGCCACCAATCTGCCCTCCCACGCTGAGGTATGGACGGAAGATGATCTCTACATTGACCAATCCAGTGATGACGAATGGGTTTACTACAAGTTGGACGATAATGCCCAAACCCTCATCCATCGTCTCCAGCATCTAGGCAGCATCCCTCCCGACGCGCTTCCCCTCATCGAGAAACTCTTCACGGCCCTACAAGGAAAGGTGGAGGTGCATTCCGACATTGCAGGAGCCACAGCCATCGAGCAGCGCGAGGGACAGACCCTTCTCACCCTGCGCATTGTGCCCGAGTCGGAAATGTTTCGCGCCACACTGGGTCTCTTCCCGCTGGCAGGCGGCAGCCGTATGGTCTTCCCTGGCGAAGGTGATGCCAGTTTCTTTGACGCCATCGAGGGACAGCGCTTTGAGGTGAACCGCAATCTCAGGGCCGAACTACGTGCGCTCAAGGCTTTCAACGCGCTTCTTCTGGAAGAGTCCGACATAGATACTCCCTTCTCAGCCCGCCAGCCCGAAACCTATTTGTCGCTGATTGACCTCCTCAATATCCTTGAAATAGCCAGTCGGGAAAACGCGCCCTTCAACATTGAATGGCCCGAAGGCGAACCGCTGCGTATTCACCAGGCGCA
>CAMBWV010000331.1 GCA_945871755.1 uncultured Bacteroidales bacterium | reverse complement strand
GACATGACAACGCCCTGAAACTCCGCCACCTCGTGGAGCATTCGCCGCTCGAGGTCGCGAAACCGCTCCTCGCCTTCCTCGGCAAAGATTTGGGGAACGCGCTTGTGGAAACGCTCTTCGATGTACCAGTCAAGGTCGTAGAAGATGCAGCCCAAGCGTTTGGCCAACGCCTTGCCGACCGTTGTCTTGCCAGCACACATATAGCCAATCAGGATAATACATTTGTCGGTCGCTTTCAGCATAGTGGCTGATTTGTGGATGGGGGGAGGTTGATACGTTTATGACTTCTTCTTGCGCACCGTTTTGGCCTTGCTGGGAACGGGCGTCTCAATGATTTTGCGGCATTCCTCAAGCGTCAGTTCGGCCGCGCGGTCTGCCTGCGTCTTGGGAATCTTGTAGTTCTTTCCCTTGTAGGCAATGTAAGGTCCGAAGCGGCCCGTGCGAATCTCTAGTTCAGGTTCTTCGTCGAAGGTCTTCAAGTGGCTCTTTTCCTCGGCCTCGCGCTTGGAGAGGATAAGTTCGATGGCGCGCTCCAGGGAGATTTCCATCGGGTCTTCGCCTTTCGGGATTGAGACAAACTTCTTGTCGTGGTTGATATAGGGGCCGAAGCGTCCCGTATTGGCTACCACGGCTTTGCCCTCATATTCGCCGAGCGTGCGCGGCAGTTTGAAAAGTTCGAGCGCCTCTTCCAGGGTGATGGTGGCCATACTCTTGTCCTTCGGCAGCGTAGCGAAGAGGGGCTTATCCTCCTCCTCGGCCGTGCCAATCTGCACCATGGGGCCGTAGCGGCCGATGCGTACCTTCACCACCTTGCCCGATTTCGGGTCGATGCCCAGTTCGCGCTCGCCCACGCGCAGTTCGTTGCGCTCCTCCATCGCCCGCGTCACCTGCGGGTCGAAGTCGCTATAGAACTGGCGGATGAGGCTGGTCCATTCCTTGTCGCCCTCGGCCACCGCATCGAAGTCCTTCTCCACGTTGGCGGTGAAGTTGTAGTCCATGATGTCGGGGAAGTTGGCCGTAAGGAAGTCGTTGACCACCGTGCCGATGTCCGTGGGCAGGAGTTTACCCTTGTCGGCGCCAGCGCGCTCTTCGAGGGTTGAGGGAACGATATTATTTTGCGCGAGCGTGAGCACGTGAATCTGTCGGGGCGAACCCTCGCGGTCGCCTTTCACCACGTATTCGCGCTGCTGAATGGTCGAAATGGTGGGCGCGTAGGTTGAAGGGCGACCAATGCCCAGTTCCTCCATCTTGTGTACGAGGGAGGCTTCCGTATAGCGGGGCGGTTGTCGCGTATAGCGCTCGCGGGCGGTTATTTCAAGGCGGCTCAGCTTTTCGCCCTCTTCGATGTGCGGCAGCAGCCCGCCTTCGCCTTCATTTTCGGCTTCGGAGTCCACACTTTCGCGGTAAATCCGCAGAAAACCGTCAAAGAGCACCACTTCGCCCGTCGTGACAAACTGCTCCTCGCGGCCCGAAATGTTCACGCAGACCGTAGTCTTCTCCAGTTGCGCGTCGGCCATCTGGCTGGCCAAGGTGCGTTTGCGAATCAGCGTGTAGAGGCGCTGCTCCTGCGGTGTACCTTCAATCTGCTCACGGCGCATATCCGTAGGGCGGATGGCCTCGTGGGCTTCCTGTGCGCCTTTGGCGTGCGTATGATAGCGGCGACGTTGGTGGTAGTCGGCACCCATTTCGCTCGTGATGACGGGACCGCAAGCGTTGAGGCAGAGGTCCGAGAGATTCATCGAGTCCGTACGCATATAGGTGATAAGACCAGCTTCGTAGAGCGTTTGCGCCACGCGCATGGTCATGGCCACGGGGAAGCCCAACTTACGGGCGGCTTCCTGCTGGAGCGTAGAGGTGGTGAAGGGAGGAGCGGGGGTGCGCTTGGTGGGACGCTTAACCACACTTTCTACGGTGAAATCGGCCTTTTTGCACGCTTCGAGGAACGCCTGTGCCTCACTTTCTGTGGCAAAGGAACGGTTGAGCGTGGCCTTGATTTGCGCAGGAACTTCACCCTCGCGGGCGGGCAATTCGAAGAGGGCCGACACCTGATAGGCGGCTTCGCTCACAAACTGTTCAATCTCGCGCTCGCGCTCCACAATGAGGCGAACGGCCACACTCTGCACACGGCCAGCCGAGAGACTGGGACGCACGCGGCGCCAAAGCACAGGCGAGAGCTTGAAACCGACCAGGCGGTCGAGCACACGGCGTGCCTGCTGCGCATCGACGAGGTTGAGGTCGATATTGCGCGGATGCTCGATGGCGGCAAGGATGGCAGGCTTGGTGATTTCGTGGAAAACGATGCGTTTCGCCTTCGTGGGGTCCAGTTTGAGCACTTCCGCGAGGTGCCACGAGATGGCTTCTCCCTCGCGGTCCTCATCGGACGCCAGCCAAACGGTGTCTGTCTTCTTGGCGGCAGCGCGCAGTTCGCTGACCACGTGCACCTTGTCAGCAGGTATTTCATATTCTGGACGGAAGGAATCCAGATCTACCCCGAAATTCTTCTTCTTCAGGTCGCGAATGTGTCCGAAACTCGACATGACTTTAAAGTCGCTGCCGAGAAATTTTTCGATAGTCTTGGCTTTGGCCGGAGACTCCACGATGACTAAGTTCTTAGGCAT
>CAMBWV010000330.1 GCA_945871755.1 uncultured Bacteroidales bacterium | reverse complement strand
ACCACGAACACCACCCGCATCGCCCCGTTCAACAAATTCCTCTCCGAATGGGGACCCGCCCAGGTGAAATATATTGACTGCTACACGCCCTTCCTTGATGGCGACGTGGCCAACACGAAATACATCAAGAACACGAACTACCTCTATGGTCTGGGCTACGTGAAGATGGCGAACATCATTAAGGACAGATTCCTTGCCGATATGCCAGATATGACCTTCAACGTGATTTCCGAAGAAGAAGCCGCTAACCGCATCGCCCAAGCCGACCGCCGCAACGCTATCGGGCAGGCGCTGACCGCCGGACACGTTATCCAGACGGGCGAAGGCATGGGACAGTTTGGAGAAGCTGGTATGGCTGCCTTCAACGCCAAGGCGGAAGAGGCTTACACGCTGCTGGCGCAGTCCTCCATCACCGAGACGGAAGCTGCTGAGATGGCAAGCGCACTGCGCACCGCCGTGGCCGAGGCTTTGAATATGCCCACCGCCTCCACCGAAGGCGACGAGCATTGGTATCAGTTCCACTCCGTCCGCGCTTCCGACTACTACATCTCCGCTCAGGGCGAAGCCACAGGCGTGGTGGGTAGCAATACCACCAGCACGCAAACCCAGTCCATGTGGAAATTCATCGACCGCAACGACGGTACGGGCTACGACATCGTCAATCGCCAGTACAACGCCTATCTGAATCCCGTCTGCACCTACAACACGCAGATTCAGACCACCACGACGCGCCCCGCCAAGGGATGGACACTCAGTTATGCCTCCACCCCAGGTTGCTACATCGTCAGCAGTGGCGAGGTGCAACTCAACCAGACGCAGGCTGGCCTCAACTACAAGATTTACAACTGGAGCGCAGAGGCCAACCTCGGACAGGACCGCACGGACCAGGGTTGCCAGTTCTACATCAACGAGGCCGCAGACATCCAAGAGGTAGAGACGCCCACCACCCTCAACTATACCATCAGCACCACCACGGGTACGCTCTACAACAGCAACGGCTCGGCCAACCAGACCTGGAATAAGGTGTGGCGCTCCACGGCCCAGCCCGAACTGACCTTCACGAGCAACGCCAACAATATGAACACCAACGGCACCAACCTCCAGTTGATGTCGGGCACCGCTGGCTCGGCCACCTACACCCTCGCCGCTCCCTCGGGCTACGTCATCGAAAGTTACCAGGTGGGCATCGTCAATGGCAACCACTCCAACAGCCTCACCCTCACCACCGACGAGGGCAACCGATACACCACCTCCAGCACCGTGCAGACCCACAGCATCATCAGTTGCGGCAAGCAGAGCGTCACCTTCACCCTCACGGGCGCAAATGGCAACGGCGTGGTCTTCCAGAACTTCCAGGTGACCATCCGCACCGCCACCGCCGACGACGTGCCCGGTCTGCCCAAGGTCAGCACAGCTGGTGACGTGCATTGGTACTACATCAAGAACGCCTCGACCAAGGCCTACTGCGCCGGCAAGGTGATGTACTACGACAGCGAGGCCCATCGTATGCGTTTTGGCGAGAAGACCTTCGCCCCCGACCGCATCTGGAGTTTCTGGGAAGTGAACGGCAAACTCGCCATCAAGAACTACAACGGCAAATATATCGGTACGGCAGGCGCAGGCACGGGTGGCAGCACGCAGTTTGACGCCGTTGATACCGAGAACGCCATCTACCAGATTCAGGAATCCTATGGCGCGTTCATCATCAAGGACAGCGGCACCGAACTCCACGCACAGGAGGCCGGCGCAGTCATCGTGCGCTGGGCCGCAGCCGCCGATGGTGCTTCGCTCTGGACCTTCGAGAGCGTAGATACCAGCCATCCCGAAGCCACCCTCGCCAGCACAAGCGTGAAGCAGGGCAAGGTGACCACGGGTATCGGCAATAAGAACCAGCCCATCGTACGCGCCACCCTCCGTGTGGGCGGCCTGACGGGCAGCGTGTCCCTCCAGGGCATCAGCGGCCGCATCGTGGCCGACAACCTCAGCGACGTGAAGGCCGTCAAGGCTTACCTCGCCACGAATGCCAACGAACTCTTCATCGACGAGGACCAGAAGATGACCTGGCGCGAGCAGAACGGCAGCCTCTTTGGCCAGGCTACCTCCATCGGTACCGACGGTTCGTTCACCATCACGGGCAGCGAAGACCTCGGTGTGGGCGACCACTATCTCTGGATAGCCTACGACATCTCCGAACAAGCCACCGAAGGCAACACCGTGGATGCTGTCGTGACGGGCTATACTATCGGCGGCACCGAACGCGCCGAAACGGCTGGCGACCCGCAGCACAAGGTGACCATCTTCCTCAGCGAGGGCGCCGCACTGATGCCCTTCGACTGCGGCTCGCAGTACTATCGCATCCCCGCCATTACCACCGTCAAGAAGACCCTGCCCAGCGGTGAAGTGATTGACCGCCTCGTCGTCCTCACCGACGACCGCCTGCAGCACAATGGCGACCTGCCCAACAAACTCTATATCGTTGCGCAATATTCCGACGACATGGGCCGCACTTGGTCGCGCCCGCAGCGCGTGGCTGGCGGCGAAAATCTCGGTGGCGACTATGGCCACGGCGATGCCTCTATCGTGACCGACCGCACCAACGGCAACATCATCGGCATCATGAC
>CAMBWV010000329.1 GCA_945871755.1 uncultured Bacteroidales bacterium | reverse complement strand
CCTACCATCGCCTAGAATTGCCGCTCGCCTCTCTGTCTGGCAAAGAAATTCAAGTGGCCTTCCGATTTGTGGGCAAGTATGGTAACACCATGGAACTGGATGCCGTCTGCGTGAAAGGCACAGCGAGCAGCGGCGAAACGGCCGTGCGCTCCCTGACAGCCAGCCAGACTCCGCAAGTTCGGATGCAGGGCGAAAGCATCCAGATAGAGCAGTACGAAGGCAAGGTAAGCATCTACGATGCCAACGGCCGCCAACTAGCCACAGGCCAATGCAAGGGCCAGCTAACCCTCGCGCCCGCAGCCACAAGCACCAGCCTCTACATAGTCCGCCTTTCCGACGGCCGCACTTTTAAGATTCTTCGCTAGAAGAGCTGCGACGCTCACTGAAAAAAGCCATGTACCACACGTTGCGAACAACGTGCCGTACATGGCTTTTTCAGTGAGCGTGCGTTCCCGAACTATTTCACACCAAGAAACTCGCGGGCGCGCTCAAGGGCCACGTCAATGTGCGGACAGATATGGTCGGGATTCAACTTGTCGTAGAAATGCGCCTTCTCCAATTGGCTGTGAACCTTCGGCGTGACGCCCGAAAGGATAACGTGGATGCCGTCCTTATGGTTCATGTCGATGAGGTTGGCCAGATTGTGGATGCCCGTACTATCAATGAAGGGCACACGGCGCATACGGATGATGCGCACCTTAGGCTTGTGGCCCGACTCCAGGCGCGACTGGAGTTCGTCAAACTTATTGGCAATGCCGAAGAAGTAAGGGCCGTTGATTTCATAGACTGCGCAGCCCTCGGGGATGAGGAGGTGCTCTTCGTTCACGTTCATATCGGCCTCCGTGCTGGGGTCAATCTCGTGCTGGATAACGGAGATTTCCGTAGTTTCCATCACGCGCTTGATGAACAGGGCCGCAGCGATGACCAGACCAATCTCGATGGCAATCGTCAGGTCGAAGATGACGGTCAGGAAGAAGGTAACGAGCAGTACGGTCACGTCGCTCTTCGGATTCTTGAGCAGACCGCGGAACGTGCGCCAGCCACTCATATTGTAGCTCACCATCACGAGCACAGCCGCCAACGAAGCCATCGGAATATATTTGGCAAAGGGCATCAATACAAGTAGGATGAGCAGCAGCACCACGGCATGGATGATGCCAGCCACAGGCGTGCGGCCGCCATTGTTGATATTCGTCATCGTGCGGGCAATGGCTCCCGTGGCAGGGATACCGCCAAAGAGCGGCGTCACGAGGTTGGCCACGCCCTGCGCCACGAGTTCGGTGTTGCTATCGTGGCGGTCGCCAATCACACCATCGGCAACGGCTGCCGAAAGCAAACTCTCAATGGCGCCCAGAATAGCAATGGTGAAGGCAACGGGCATGAGGTTGCGCACCGTCTCAAAGGTAAACGATGGAATAACCATGTCGGGCAGTTTGGACTGAATATCGAAGCGGTCGCCAATCGTATCTACGCCCGTAATACCCATTTGGTTGAGCACCAGCACGGCAGCCGTTCCGAGCAGGATACCGTAGAGCGAGCCTGGAATCTTGTTGAGCACAGGCACACGGCGCAACAGCATCGGCGAGAAGATAATCACGAGCAACGAGCCCACAGCCACGATGAAATTCCACAGGCGGAAGGTGCCGATATTCTGCGCATAGGCCACCCACTTGCCGATGAAGTCGCCCGGTGTCTTGAGGGGAATCTCCACAATATTGCCAGCCTTGTCCACCGCCTGCTGCGTGAGGCCCAGCACATCGCCCATCTGTGTGGTGAAGATGGTCACAGCGATACCTGCCGTAAAGCCGATGATGATGGGATAAGGAATAAATTTGATGACTGCGCCCAACTTGAACACGCCCAAGGCAATGAGGATCACGCCTGCCATCATCGTGGCAATGAGCAAGCCCTGCAAACCATAACTGGGGTTGGTCACGATGCCGTAAATAATAACGATGAACGCGCCCGTAGGACCGCCAATCTGCACCTTCGTTCCACCCAGCAACGAAATCAAGAAGCCAGCCACAATTGCCGTGATGATTCCTTTCTCGGGGGTAACGCCCGACGCGATACCAAAGGCAATGGCCAACGGCAACGCCACAATGCCGACAATCAAGCCAGCCATTGCATCGGCAGCAAACTTCTCCTTGCTGTAATGACGAAGTTCACTCACCAAACGCGGAGTAAATTGAAAATTCTTCATATATAGAAATGATTTTATGAGCGGACGAAGGGCGGGAGTCGGTCACTCCCCACCACGTATCGGAGGCGCATCGTCGAGAAGCAACCTCCTAACTGCCTGCAAAGTTAGGGATTTTTCCGCCAAGCCTTCCCTGGCCGCCGCCACAAGATGCCGTTTTCTGTTTCATATATCCAAAAAATGTAAAATGGATTTGGCGGATTCGCAGGCAAAGCACTACGAAGCCCAAGAATACGATCGGCGCAGCCTGCTTCCTATTCCTGTCCGATTCCTCGAGGCTTTGCCCCTCCTTGCCCTAGGTTCCTAGAGGTAGGTTCTATAAATTAGTTTCAATGGAAGGTAGATTTTCTATTTAACTTGGATGCCTTTCCGACTCTCGCACCGTATCTTTTTGTTTTTCATTCGGTCACGTAGCCCGCTACGCTCCC
>CAMBWV010000328.1 GCA_945871755.1 uncultured Bacteroidales bacterium | reverse complement strand
GTGCAAGGGGTTTTTTCGGTTTTTGTTTTATCAGTGGCCACAGGATTTTTGTGACTACTCCTCACTACTTTGAGCTGAGTAGTTACCCTCCTAGAGCCGCACAGCGGTCAGCTCGGCCACGGCCTTCTGCCAGTCGCGCAGGGCAGCGAGGTGCTTGTCGCGCGCATCATAGTAGAGGCGCGTGCCGAGCAGATAGTCCATGACGGTGATATTGCCTAGGTCGAGGGCGCGCTTGAGCAGAGGCGTGTTGTCCGTTTGTGCCAAGATGGCGGCGTAGGTATCGGCCGATTGTTTCAATCCGGCTTGCAGGTGGAAGAGTTCGCGCAGGCGGCCTTCGTATTGGGCGGAAATGTCGGCGTGGCGGGCCTCGGCAGCAGCAATGTTGGCGTGGGCCTGCTTCATGCGGCGCTTGTTGCCCCACAGGGGAATGGACAAGCCGACGCTGATGCCTTGGAAACGCTCACCGATGAGGTATTCCGAGGCAAAGCCCACACTCAGTTTCGGCCAGCGGTCGGCCTTTGTCACCTTCAACTGCTCGCGATTGACGGCAATCTCCTGTTGGCTGACGGCCAGTGTCGGACTGATGCCCTCGGCCTCGCGATACCAAGTGGCGAAGTCGGCAGGCAGTTGTACGTTGGGGAAGATGGTATCGGTCAGTTGCTCGATGGATTCGCCCGCTCCGAGACGTACGAGGGCGCGGCGGGCGGCTTCGCGCTCCACTTCTGCGCGCTGGATGTCGCCTTCGACGGCAGCCAGGTCGAGTTTGACGTTGTTGAGTTCAATCCGATTGCCATGCCCCGTCTCCAGTCGGCGTTCCTCGATGGCGGCAATGGCTCGCGCGTTGTTGCAGCGCAGGCGCAGTTCGACGAGCAAGGCATTGTAGTAGATGACATCCAGACAGAGGAGTTTGGCCTCGAGGAGTACGTCCATGCGGTTGGCTCTCACCTGGCGATCGATGAGGATGCCCTGCTCGTTGGCCGCCCGCAAGCGAATGCCCGCAAGGGTGGCGATGTCCAGCCCTTGACGTACATCGAAATTCTTGCGCGTGCCGATGGTCGAAGGCTTGCCCCACAGGTAGGCGAAGTCGATTTCGGGGTCGGGCAGAACGAGGTCTGTGCGCAGCCCAGCCTTGGCGGCCACTCCTTCCTGCTGAAGGGCGTGAAGGGTGGTATTGTTTTGTTCGACAGCCTGGAGCACGCGGTCAATGTTTTCCTGAGCCTGGAGGCTGGGAGTATGACTTGCGAGGAGGCAGAGGAGTAAGAGGATTATTTTGCGCATAGGTTAGTCGTTTTGGGAAGGAGAGGAAATTTCCGCCTGCGCCTCGCCGTCGGCCGTTTCGGCCAGTGCGTCAACTGGCGCGGGCTGGCCGTCCTTCTGCGTGAGCAGATACATGATCGGAATCAGGATAACGTTGAGCAGGGTGGAGGTGAAGAGGCCGCCAAGAATGACAATGGCCATCGGGCTTTGGATTTCGTTGCCTGGGAGGTCGCCGCCGAGCGCCAGCGGTACGAGAGCGAGGGCCGAAGTTAAGGCTGTCATCATAATAGGATTGAGGCGGTCGGCCGAACCCGTAATAACGGCTTCGCGCAAAGGCATTCCCTGTTCGCGCAGGTCCTTATAGCGCGAGATGAGCAGCATACCGCCGCGAGTGGCAATACCGAAAAGGCTGATGAAACCAATAATGGCGGGAATGCTCATCATACCATTCGACACCCAGATGGCCAGTACGCCGCCAATAAGGGCCAGCGGCAGGTTGAGCAGCACCACGAGCGATTCGGAAATGGTGCGGAATTGCGCCCAAAGCAGGAAGAAGATGACCACGATGGAGAGCAGGGAGGTCAGGAGAAGGGTCTGCGAGGCCGACTTCTCGTTCTCAAACTGTCCACCGTATTCTATATGGTAACCTTCGGGCAGTTTGATTTCCTTGTCAATGATACGCTGGATGTCGTTGACCACACCGATGAGGTCGCGGCCGCTCACATTGGCCGAAACGACGAGGCGGCGCGCCACGTTCTCGCGGTTGATGGTATTAGGTCCGCAGGTAGAAACGACGTCGGCCACCATGCCGAGCGGCACAATCTCGCCATCGGCGTTAATCATGAGGTCGCGGATTTTGTCGGCCGTATTGCGGTCTGTGTCGGCCACGCGCAGGGTGAGGTCGAACGACTTATTGCCCTCATATACCATAGATACGACGTCGCCTGCCAGGAGTACGCGCACCATGTCGCCAAACTCGGACATTGTGATGCCGTATTGGGCCAGGAGTTCGCGGCGCGGGATGATTTGCAACTGCGGCCGCTCCACCTGTTGCTCCACATTGAGGTCGGCAATGCCTGGCACCTGGCTCACTGCGCTCTTGATTTGGTTGCCGAGGTTGTACATTTTGTTCAGATCGTCACCAAAAACTTTGATAGCAATATTGGCGCGCGTACCTGAAAGCATGGCGTCGATGCGGTGGGTAATGGGTGCGCCTACTTCTAGGCTGATGCCTTTGATTACCTCAAGGCGGTGGCGAATATCGTCCATCACTTCTTCCTTCGAGCGGTCCGTGAGGACGAAGGGTGCTTCGATTTCCGTATTGTTCACGCCTTGCGCATGTTCGTCCAGTTCGGCGCGGCCCGTCTTGCG
>CAMBWV010000327.1 GCA_945871755.1 uncultured Bacteroidales bacterium | reverse complement strand
TCGCAGAGTTTTACTAACTTTGCGCTCAAATTATGCCCATGAAACATTTAGCCATCCTCATAACTGGCCTACTGCTATTGGCTTTCACATCTTGTAGCGAATACTACAAGGTGTCGAAATCGCGCGACTATATGGTTAAATACGAGAGCGCGAAGGAGATGTTTGCGGTAGGCAAATACAACACCGCAGCCCTTGTGCTAGGCGAGGTTGTCACCACGCTGAAAGGCACGGAGTACGGCGAGGAATCGCTCTATCTCTTGGCCATGGCGCATTTCCGCTCGCGCGATTATAGTTCGGCCAAGCAGTATTTCAAGAAGTACTACCAGACCTACCCGCGCGGCAAGTTCCGCGAGTTGGCCCAGTACTACACGGGTAAGTCGCTCTACAAGAGTGTACCCGAAGTACGTTTGGACCAAACGGCTACGTATGAAGCTGTGACAGAATATCAGCAATTTCTTGAGGACTTCCCTACCTCTTCCTACGTAGCCGAGGTGCAGCACGACATTTTCGCCCTGCAGGACCGACTGGTAGAGAAGGAGTACTTGGCTGCCAAACTCTACTACGACCTGGGTTCGTACTTCCTGAACTGCACCAATGGCGGCTCGAACTACCAAGCCTGTATCATCACGGCCGAGAACGCCATTCGCGAATACCCCTACACCTCGCGCCGCGAAGACTTGGCCTTCCTCGTGCTCAAGGCGAAGTTTGACATCGCCGACCAGAGCGTGGAGGCCAAGAAGGAGGAGCGTTTCCACAACGCTATCGACGAATACTACGGATTCACCAACGAGTTTCCCGAATCGAAATACAAGAAAGAGGCCGACAACCTCTTCAAGAAGGCCAGCAAATACGTGGTGGCCACAGACGAAAACGAATAAACAACCAACATATACAAGCGATGGATTACAAGAAAAGCAAAGCACCGACCAATACGGTGACACACGATTTGATGGATTTCTGCAAAGGCACCGACAATGTTTATGAGAGCATCTGCATCATGGGTAAGCGTGCCAACCAGATTTCCGCGAAGATGAAGGAAGACCTCACGAAGAAGCTCAAGGAGTTTGCCACGAGCAACGACAGCCTGGAGGAAACCTTCGAAAACCGCGAGCAGATCGAAATCTCACGCTACTACGAGAAACTGCCGAAACCTACGCTCATCGCAGCACAGGAATTTCAGGAGGACAAAATCTACTACCGCAATCCTGCCAAGGACAAGGAACGCCTGAATAGCGAATTCTAATAAGCGACATGATTCAACGCATCCAAACCATCTGGTTCTTTCTCGCCGCAGTGGCCTCGGCATTGCTGTTTTGCATTCCCTGCTGCCATCTGACAGTGGGCAGCAACGGCGAGTCGGCCTTCACGCTGACAGCCATCGGACTGCAAGACGTCAATGGAACATTCCTGCGATATGCTTGGGGCATCCTGACGTTCAGTATCGTTCAGACGATTCTGCCCATCGTAGCCTTGTTGAGCTACAAGAACCGCAAGCGCCAAAAGTTGCTGGGCACCTGCCTGCTGCTGGGCCATATCGTGCTACTGGGCACCATTATCGCCTACGGCTATGCCTATGCGAGCGACCTGAAAGCCAGCGTGGGCGAATACTACGGCACGGCACTGCCCGTTGTGGGCTACATCCTGGTGCGCCTGGCCCTTCGCGGTGTGCAGAAAGACGAAGAACTCATCCGCTCCACCGAGCGCTTCAGATAACCACCTAAACAGGAGGGGCTGTGTCCACCATGCGGCGACACAGCCCCTTCTTTCTCATCGCACAACTAAGCATCCAAACACTATGGCATCACTCAATAAGGTCATGCTCATCGGCCACGTGGGCCGCGAGCCCGAAGTTCGCTACATTGATAACGGAGTGGCCACCGCCGTGGTCAGTTTGGCCACCAACACACCCGGATATACCTTGCCAGGCGGCACACAGGTGCCCGAGCGCACCGAATGGCACCGCATCATGCTCTGGCGGCGGTTGGCCGAAATCGTAGAGCGGTACGTGCACAAAGGCGACCAACTCTACGTGGAGGGACAACTGCGCACACGCTCCTACACCGACAAGAAGGGAAAGGAGCACAACATCACAGAGGTCTGGGCCGATAACCTCCAATTGCTCACGCCGCGCTCGCAGTCGGCAGCGCCCGCACAGAGCGCACCTGCCGCTACTGCGCAGAGTACTCCCTCACCTACGAATAACGCTGCACCAGCGAAAGAAGCGGAAGAGAAACTCCCCTTCTAAGGCGAACGATGATGGCAATGACTCCTTCCCTCCACCGCCTCGCCCTACCCTTCGCCCCAGCTGGGGTGGAGGTTTGCGTAATGCCGTTGCAGGCTAGCGAGGACAAGCTACTGGCACACCTGCCTGCGGAGAAGGCACAGCGTTTGCGGGAGGAGGCCCATGCGCGCTTTCAGTCTGCCCACCGTCGCAAGGAATGGTTGGCCAGCCGCGTATTGTTGCACGAAGTTTCTCCCGCTGCCGAGATTGTTTACCTGCCCACGGGGCGGCCGCAACTCAGCGGGCCATCCGCAGCCCTGCCCCTTCCCTGCATCAGCATTAGCCACAGCCATGACTGGGCCGCTCTGGCACACGCCGACCAGGCCCTTGGCATTGACATCGAGGTATGGGG
>CAMBWV010000326.1 GCA_945871755.1 uncultured Bacteroidales bacterium | reverse complement strand
GGCCTACATGGACGGCGAGGTGAATCTGGAAGTTGTCTTCGTGCCTGCCCAGACGGCTGGCGATGCCACAACGGACTATCCCTTGGCATTTGCAAAGGATGCTAGCATTGCGGCGGAGGCTCCCGCGCTCACCGCTATGAAGTTCCAAGGCAAGAAGAGCAAGGGCGGCATCCTTCGCACCTCTGCCACAGCCACTACAGCCTATATCAACCTCACGCCCCAAGCATTGGGCGTCATACCTGGCGATAGCATTACCATCACCATGACTCGCCCGCGCGCCCTCGACGCCTATTTATATATAGACCTCAATGGTGATGGACAGTTCTCCGCAACTACGGATGCCGAAGGCCGTCCCACGGTGAGCAGCGAACTGATTACGTTTGCCAAGACCGCCGATTCAGAGAGCACCACGGCTCTCACCTTCCCCAAATTTGCCCTCCATCCGCTCCTGCCGAAGGGAATGTATCGCGCACGTATGGTGGTGGACCGCGGAGAGGTAGTGCCCGAAGGCAGCGAAGGCCTGGTGGAGCGTTCGGGACTGGTGATGGATTTCCTCATCAACGTTTACGAGGCCAACGGCCGCCTGCGCATCAACACGACTAATGGTAGCCTGAACGGTACGAACTATACCGCCCTGCCGTACAACTTGCCAGCCTATCGCAAGCTTGACGTAGTGCCCACGCCTGCAGTCGCAGGATTTGTGGCTAAGGAGGTGACGATTCGCCACGGCCACAATCTGCAAGGCGAGCAGTACATCCACGGCAACCGCCAATGGAGCGAGTACACCGTTGCCGCCAAGCGCTTCACCATTCCCGCCGATAGCATTGACGGAGATATGATTCTCACGGCCGATTTCGCGCCGACCGATGCGGCAGAGTACGAGCTGGTCTTTGCCGACGAGTTCGACGGAGAAAATGGAACGCAGGAAGACGACACGAAGTGGATACGTTGTCAGCGCATGAACGCCACGTGGAACCGCTGGTGCTCCGACCGCCCCGAGGTGGTCTATCACGAGGACGGCGAACTCGTCATCCGCGCCATCCCCAACCCCGATACCTCCACCGATAACGTACCTATGATTACGGGCGGTGTCAAGACGATGGGCAAGTTTGGCTTCACGTATGGCAAGGTGGAGTGTCGCGCCTTCACGAATCCTTGGATCGGCAACTTCCCCGCCATTTGGATGATGCCCGAGGACCAGAGCGCGGGATGGCCCAGCTGTGGCGAAATCGACATCTGGGAAACCATCGACGACCAGCACCGCTCTTGGCACACCGTTCACTCCCACTGGACCTATGACCTCAAGAATACGGGCAATCCGCAGTCGGGCGGAAACGAGGCAACCGCCCTCGACCGCTACCACACCTACGGCCTGGAATGGGACGAAGCACAGATGCGCTGGTATGTGGACGGCAAACTGATGTTCACCTATAGCAAATCGACCGATTCCGAGACGCTCAACAACGGCCAATGGCCCTTCGACAAGCATTTCCACTTGATGATCAACCAGAGTGTGGGCAACGGCGCATGGGCCAAGCCTGCCGATGTTTCGCATACGTATGAAACGCGCTTCGACTGGATTCGCGTGTATCAGAAGAAGGGCCAGTCGCACCACGTCAACGGTGAGGAAACCACCGTCGGTATTCACCAGACCAGCGCAAACCCCGCCCGCCCCGCCATCTCCGTCATCCCTGGCGCTGTCAAGGTGGAGACGACTCTGCCCCAGCACGTGCAGGTCTATGACATGAGCGGCCGACTGCTGCATAACGCCCTGGTGGACGGCGCTGCCGTTCTCCCGTTGAGCCGCGGGATTTATCTAGTTGGCGGTGCCAAGGTGCTGGTGCCTTAGAGAAGAGGAGATAGAGATTCTAGCAGATCTAGAAAATCTAGCAGTTCTAGAAAATCTAGATAATCTAGAGATTCTAGAAAATCTAGAAAAAAAAAACTCCGCCCGAGCCGAGAAGATTATTCTCAGGCTCGGGCGGAGGCTTTTTTCAGCCCGCTGTCAAGCGCCTAGCTCGCCGGTATGCGGCGGCAGCGGCGAAACAATTCTCTGTAGAACCGATGGCGGCAGAGCGTGTCGGAGTTGCCGAGTAATATTAATACGGAACGCGCTCGCGTGAGGGCCACATTGATGCGCCGCAGGTCGGCCAGGAAACCGATGTTGCCCGTTTCGTTGGCGCGGACGAGGGAAACGAGGATGATGTCGCGCTCCTGGCCTTGGAAGGAGTCGATGGTGTTAATCGTGATGGCCTTGCGCAGGGGCCGCAGATAGTCGTCCGTGCGCAGGAGGGTGCGCAGATATTGCACCTGTGCCCGATAGGGTGAGATAATGCCGATGTCGATGCGCTCTTCCAGCAGGCGGGTGCGCCCCACCTGCTTTACAAAGTCGCTCAGTGTGCGCAGGGTGAGCCGCGCCTCGGCCTTGTTGACACGCCCGTAGGTGCCGCCCACAAATTGCTCGCGGTAGTCGGGTTGCTCCTCGGCTTCTGCCGCCTTTTTCACGGCTTCTGCCGCCTTTTTCTCGGCTTCGGCCACCTCTTGCTTGGCTTCGCCCGCAGGCGTATTTGCCTGTTCTGTTGCAGGAACAGCCTCGTTCGCCGCTTCTGCCTCAGCAGCGGGATGGTCCACCTCGCCCGAA
>CAMBWV010000325.1 GCA_945871755.1 uncultured Bacteroidales bacterium | reverse complement strand
ACGTCGTAGTCGTAGTTGACGAAGCCGAGGATGACGCGCTCCAGTTCGGCGGGCGGCATCTGGCCGTGGCCCGTCACAACGCGGGCATCGGGCACGTGCTTGTGAATCAGTTGCTCTAGGCTATAGACCGTGGAGACGCGGTTGGTGACGATATACACCTGGCCGTTGCGGCTCATCTCGAAGTTGATGGCGTCGGCAATGACCTCGTGGCCAAACGTATGTATCTCCGTTTGGATGGGACGGCGGTTGGGCGGCGGTGTCTGGATAACAGAGAAATCGCGGGCCCCCATGAGCGAGAACTGGAGGGTGCGGGGAATGGGCGTGGCCGACATGGTGAGGGTATCGACGTTGACCTTCATCTGGCGCAGCCGCTCCTTGACCGCCACGCCAAACTTCTGCTCCTCGTCAATGATGAGCAGGCCGAGGTCCTTGAAGTGCACGTTCTTGCCGATGAGTTTGTGCGTGCCAACGATGATATTGATGCTGCCATCGGCCAGGCTCTTGAGTATTTCGCTGGTCTGCTTGGTGGTGCGGGCGCGGCTGAGGTAGTCCACCTTGACGGGAAAGTCGGCCAGGCGCGAGGCAAACGTTTTGTAATGCTGGAGGGCCAGCACGGTGGTGGGCACGAGAACGGCCACCTGCTTGCCATCTGCCGCGGCCTTCATCGCCGCACGAACGGCAATCTCCGTCTTGCCAAAGCCCACATCGCCGCAGACGAGACGGTCCATCGGGCGCGGCCGCTCCATATCGGCCTTGACCTCCTGCGTGACGCGCTGCTGGTCCGGCGTGTCCTCATAGGCGAAGGACGCTTCGAGTTCGTGCTGGAGGAAGGAGTCAGGCGAGAAGGCAAACCCCTGTTGCTCGCGTCGCTTGGAGTAGAGTAGGATGAGATCGCGGGCGATGTCCTTGATTTTCTTCTTCGTGCGCTCCTTCATCTTCTCCCAAGCACCCGTGCCGAGGCGACTCAGACGCGGCGCTTCGCCCTCGCGGCCCTTGTACTTCGACACCTTGTGGAGGGCGTGGATGCTCACGAAGACAACATCGTCGCGCTGATAGACAATCTTGATGACCTCTTGCAGTTCGCCGTCGGCCCCAGGCATTCGCACCAAACCCGCGAAACGTCCCACACCGTGGTCGATGTGCACCACGTAGTCGCCTGGCTGGAATTGCATGAGTTCCTTGAGCGAGAGGGCCATCTTCGAGTCGCGGGCGCGGTCGCTGCGGAGGCTGTATTTGTGGAAACGGTCGAATATCTGGTGGTCGGTGAGCAGGGCTAGGCGCAGTTCGTGGTCGATGAAGCCCTCGTGGAGGGTGCGCTCCACGGGAACGAAGAGTTCCGTAGTATCTTCCATGCCTTCCTCGTGCGAAATGTCGCGGAGGATGTCGCGCAGGCGGTCCGTCTGCTTGAGGCTATCGGCCAGGATAAAGACGCGGTAGTTGTCGCGCTGAAGCTGGAGAAGGGTGTCGCGCAGGAGGCTGAAATTTTTGTGGAGCAATGGTTGCAGGCTCGTATTCATAGCCATGCGCGCGCCTGGCGTGCCGACGGGATGGGCACCTATGTCGATGCGCTGGAAACGAGAGAGCGCGCGGGTCACTTCCTCGCCACTCACCAGCAACGACTGCGGGTCGAGCAGGGCTGCGCTGTCCGCCGTGCCCACAGCCTCGGCGATGGCCTGGCTCGAGAAGCCTTCGTCGTAGATGCGGCCGATGGTGGAGAGCACGAGGGCAATGTCGGGACTGACCACCACGGTGCGCTCGGGCAGGAAGTCGGTGAACGGCACGAGCGCACTGGCCTGCTGCTCCACGTCGGGAACAATGCTGACCTCGTCCTGCTGCTCGCGCGACAGCTGGCTTTGCACTTCAAAGGTGCGGATGGTATCTACGTCGTCGCCGAAGAAGTCGATGCGGTAGGGGTATTCGGAGGAGAAGGAGAATACGTCCAGCAAACTACCGCGCAGGGCATATTCGCCAGGTTCGTAAACGTAATCTACGCGGCGGAATCCCAGTTCTTCGAGACGGTTAGCCAGTTCCGTGAGGTCGTGGCTCGCACCGCGACGAAGGGTCAGCGTGCTGGCCTGCATCTCCTGTTGCGAGGCAACGCGCTCTGCCAAAGCATCGGGATGGCTCACCACGAAAAGGCTCTGCGCATCCCCGGCCTCTTGCCAGCGCGTCAGTCGTCCCAATACGTCCGTGCGCAATATTTCATTGGCTGCATCGCGCTGGGCATACTTCACCGCACGGCGATAGGTGGACGGATAAAGCAGGACATCCTTATCGCCGAGTATCTGCACCATATCATGGTAGAAATAGCCTGCCCGCTCTTCATCGTCGAGCAGTATCAGGAAGGTGGCGCCACTTTTCAATTTTTGGGACAACGCAGAGAAGAGCAGGGGCGCGCACGACCCTTTGCAGCTTTCCAAATAGACGGACGCGGGACTGCCGCGATGCACCACTTTGGCAAGGGCTTGCACCGCGGGATGCTGGGAATAGGAGGAAAGTAAGTCTTGGAGTATCACTATTGGAACTAATGAATTAGTTATATGGTCGCTTTGCGACCTTAGTTTCAACGGTCGCTGCGCTCCCTAGATTCAGGCGGAAGCCTGCGGCTTCCTAGTTTCAGGGAATCCCTTCGGGCTTCCTGTTTCAA
>CAMBWV010000324.1 GCA_945871755.1 uncultured Bacteroidales bacterium | reverse complement strand
AGTGCCGCCCGAAAGCAACGCCAACTACGCCTGGATGCAGCACATGGTGCATCATCTCTCGCCGACGGGTAGTATCGGTCTGGTGCTTGCCAATGGTTCGCTCACCACAACGACGGGTGGCGAGGGCAATATCCGCCGTCGGCTCATCGAGGCCGACCTGGTGGAAGGTATCATAGCCATGCCCAATCAGCTCTTTTATAATGTCTCCATCCCGGTCTGTGTATGGTTCTTCAATCGCCAGAAGAAGAATCCCGGCAAGGTGCTTTTCATTGACGCCCGCGAGATGGGCATGATGGTGGACCGCACACACCGTGAGCTTTCCGACGATTTGGTGCGCTACGACACGGTCAAGAAGGAAGACAAGCCTTGGGCGAAACTGCCTGCTGAGGAATGCGACGTACAGCGCATTGCTACCGCCTTCCGCAGTTACGAGGCTGGCACGCTCGAAGACGTCAAAGGTTTCTGCAAAGTGGCCACGCTTGAAGAGATTGCCGCCCAAGACTTTGTGCTTACTCCTGGCCGTTACGTAGGCATTGCCGACGAGGAAGAGGACGCAGAGCCATTCGAGGAAAAGATGGCACGCCTCACCGCCGAACTAGGCAACCTCTTTGCCGAAAGCCACCGACTGGAGGCTGGTATTCGTGAGAAGCTGGCTGGGATAGGATTTAAAGTGAAGGAGGGATGAGGTATGAGTGAGTGGAAAGAATATAGATTGGGGGATATCCTTGCAATAAAAAGCGGTTTTTCATACCAAAGCAAATTTATAGGCACAGGAAATTCTCTTTTACTTGGGATGGGGTGTGTCTCTTATGTAGAAAGATTCATAATGTCAGGAGCACGTCCTTATTCTGGTTCTTATAATGAACGCTATAAAGTATATCCTGGTGATATTGTATTAGCAACTCGTCAGCAGTCTGACAATCTACCGATACTAGCAATGCCCGCTATGGTTCCAGAATCATTAAAAGGTAAGGATATTGTAATAGGCACTAATTTATACAAGGTTGATATAACAGACAAGTCTTTCAGCAACGAGTATATATACTGGTTAATGAAGACCAAGCGCTATGTCAATTATATCAGAGGGGTAAAGACTGGTACTACTGTCAGTATGGTCACAAAGAAGAATGTTGAGGATTTTACATTCTTTGCACCTAAAGACCCTAAGGAAAGAGAAAGTCTCGTTTCTGTAATCAAAGTTCTCGACGAAAAAATCGAGAATAACCGAAAGATATGCGCCAATCTTGAAGCGCAAGCGCAAGCCCTCTTCAAGCATTGGTTCATTGACTTTGCTCCCTTCAAAGACGGAAAATTCGTAGAGTCTGAGCTTGGAATGATTCCGGAAGGGTGGAGAGTGGGAAGGCTTGGAGAGATAGCAGATATAACTATGGGGCAATCTCCATCAGGAAGTTCATACAATGAAGATGGCAATGGTTCCATTTTTTATCAAGGTAAAACTGATTTTGGATTTAGGTTTCCAAGCATTAGGCTATTTACGACAGAACCCAAAAGATATGCAGAACCATTGAGCACACTGTTGAGCGTGCGCGCTCCTGTGGGTGATATAAATGTCGCAACAGTAAAATGCTGCATTGGAAGAGGACTTGCTTCTATAAAATCAAAATATAATCATCATTCATTTATCTATTATCTTCTAAAGTCGAAGAAGAGAATATTTGATGTTTATAATGGTGAGGGAACAGTCTTTGGAAGTATTAACAAAGAAACATTGAATGGATTAAGTTTAGTTGTTCCTCCTGTTCCAGTTGTAAAGGCATTTAATGACCTTGTAGAAGGGTTGGATTGCATGATTCTTGAAAATAATAATGAGAATTTGCGTCTCTCCGCCCTCCGCGACACCCTCCTCCCCAAACTAATGTCAGGAGCAATAAAAGTATAAGGCTATGAATGAACCGAGTCAAGAAGAAAGAGTATTGCTTCACGGGGCGAATTGGAGAGAGCTGCGTTTCTTTCAGAAGTCGGAAGCCCTCTACCAGATGACATTCGTGTTCTGTGAGCGATTCCTCCCAAAGCATGGCGACCACACAGTAGATCAGATGGTGCAGGCAGCACGCTCGGGCAAACAAAACATCATAGAAGGTTCTGAAGATGGAAAGACATCCACCGAAATGGAACTGAAACTGCTCAATGTGGCCCGCTCAAGCATTCATGAACTGAGGGAAGACTACAAAGACTATCTCCTCTCCCGCCATCTGACACTATGGGACAAGCAACACCCGCGCTACCAAGGGATGCACGCCTTCACCAAGAGAAGCAACAAACTCAGCGACTACGAACCCTTCTTCCAAAAATGGAATGATGAGGAAATGGCCAACACAGGCTATACCATGTGCTGCCAGATAGACGTGATGATGAACGGCTACCTGAAAACCCTAGAAGACCGCTTCCGCAAGGAGGGCGGCATGAAGGAGCGCATGCACAGAGTGCGCACGGGATACAGAGCCCAGCAGGACCAACTCATGCAGGATATGCAAGCCACCATCCGATGGCAGGAAGAGCGAATACGGGAGCTCGAGGCCGAGCTGGAGAGGATGGCTCGGAGGCTGGAGGGAGCAGGAGGATAGGAGAGGATGGAAGAGGATGGAAGAGGATGGAAGAGGATGGAAGAGGATGGAAGAGGATGGAAGAGG
>CAMBWV010000323.1 GCA_945871755.1 uncultured Bacteroidales bacterium | reverse complement strand
CATGAGGGCTGCGAAGTCGCCAGAGAGTTCGGCGGCCTGCGTGCGGATGGCACCCTGATAAACGCTACCGTTGGAACCGTTCAAGGAGATGTAGTCGCCTTCACGGAGAACAATACCGTCGATTTCTACAGTTTTAGCCTTGTAGTCAACGTTGATGGCACCGGCACCGCTGACGCAGCACTTACCCATACCGCGGGCAACAACGGCTGCGTGAGAGGTCATACCACCGCGAGCGGTAAGAATACCTTCAGCCTTAGCCATACCTGCGAGGTCTTCGGGAGAGGTTTCGATACGTACCATTACTACCTTGTGACCATCCTCAGCCCACTTCACAGCGTCTTCGGCGAAGAATACAATCTGGCCGCAAGCTGCACCCGGAGAAGCGGGAAGACCGCGGGTCAGTTCCTTAGCACCAGCCAGGGCCTGCTTGTTGAATACGGGGTGAAGGAGCTCGTCGAGCTTATTGGGCTCGCAGCGCATGATGGCGGTCTTCTCGTCAATCATGCCCTGACGTACGAGGTCCATGGCAATCTTGACCATTGCAGCACCTGTGCGCTTACCATTACGAGTCTGGAGGAACCAGAGTTTACCTTCCTGTACGGTGAACTCCATATCCTGCATATCGCGGTAGTGCTCTTCGAGCTTGGTCTGGATAGAGTCAAGCTGAGCGTAGATTTCGGGCATAGCTTCCTCCATAGAGGGGAACTTAGCGGCACGCTCTTCTTCGCTGATACCCTGGAGCTCTGCCCAACGGCGGCTACCTTCGAGGGTAATCTGCTGAGGCGTACGAATACCGGCCACAACGTCCTCGCCCTGTGCGTTAACCAGCCACTCACCGTTGAAGATGTCTTCACCAGTGGCAGCGTCGCGGCTGAAGCATACACCCGTTGCGGAGGTGTTGCCCATGTTACCGAATACCATGGCCATGACGGAAACGGCGGTACCCCACTCTGCGGGAATACCTTCCATCTTGCGGTAGAGGATGGCGCGCTCGTTCATCCAGCTGTCGAACACAGCGCAGATAGCACCCCAAAGCTGCTCCATGGGATCGGTGGGGAATGCCTTGCCCGTCTGTGCGAGGATGGCTTCCTTGAAGAGGGTCACGAGCTTCTTGAGGTCTTCCACTTCGAGCTCGTTGTCCAGCTTCACGTCCTTCTCTTCCTTTACCTTTTCGATGATAGCCTCGAAGGGGTCGATGTCGTCCTTATTGGTGGGCTTCATACCAAGCACCACGTCGCCATACATCTGCACGAAACGGCGATAAGCGTCGTAGGCGAAACGGGGATTATTGGTCTTGCGAGCCAGACCTTCAACCACTTCGTCGTTCAGACCAAGGTTGAGGATGGTATCCATCATACCAGGCATAGAGGCGCGCGCACCAGAGCGTACGGAGAGAAGAAGGGGATTCTCCACATCGCCAAACTTGGAAGCCATAAGGTCTTCAATGTGATGGAGAGCGTTCTCCACTTCTGCCTTCAGCATATCCACAACTTCCTGCTTACCGATGCGGTAGTAGTCGTTGCAAGTATCAGTAGTGATAGTGAATCCAGGAGGCACGGGCACTCCGATGAGATTCATTTCGGCAAGGTTCGCACCCTTGCCACCCAGTTCATTACGCATATCGGCGCGGCCTTCAGCCTTTCCTGCGCCAAACGTATAAACGCGTTTTTGGTTTCCCATAGTGTTATATAAATTTGAAATGATATTTTGTTGCTTGCCGCAAAATTATAAAAAACTTCTCACACCACAAAAGGATTGTAAAAAATAAATAACACCCTTTCTTGCTCCCTTTCTATTTACGTCATATTTCTCAACTGCTCGCCCTTTCCTGTTTCAACCAAAGAAGGAAGTAAAGATTGGCCTAAACTTTCTGGTAGAAGCGAAGAAGACGTAGTAATCTCAAAGCTTTTGGCAGGCGAATCCCCACTCCGCGCATCTTTCTGCGAAGACACCCATAAAAAAGAAGTTTCAAGAAGCAACGCTCCATTTCCACGGCGCAAAAGATTCCCATGAACTTCTTATACACATATATATAATACGCGCGTGCGCGAGAGTCCCCTACCCTTCCCCGCAGGTACAAACATCAGTAACTCGGCATAGCCACACGTTGCAGCGATGTGTGAGTAAGATGTTTATTCTCTGAGGAAATACAATGTACCGCACGTTGCTCGCAACGTGTGGCTCAGACCCAACTACACCTTATATATAAAGGTAGGTTCCATAAATTAGTTTTAATAGAAGGTAGTGTTTCTATCTTGCTTGGATGCGTCGGAATTACGTCCGCCTCTCGTACCGTATCTTTTTGTTTTTCATTCGGTCACGTAGCCCGCTACGCTCCCTCACAAAAAACAAAAACCTACGGCACGATAGCCGAAAATTCATCACAAGCTAATTTATAGAACCTACCTAAAGACAAACATCAGAAGCCATGGCAACTCGCTGCGGTATTATTGGCCTTGGTGCAACAAGTAGCTTCACCTCCTACCTTGCCATGAACACAAGCTCCCAAATATCGCTAATCCACACGTTGGCAAGCAACGTGCGGTACGTTACTCACCTCAGTGTACAAACTCCTCACATTTTTGACCTGAGTAGTTACCAAAAGAGTCAAAGAGAAAGGCAAGAATTATCTACCATTAAAAATTTCATCAAGC
>CAMBWV010000322.1 GCA_945871755.1 uncultured Bacteroidales bacterium | reverse complement strand
CCCCGACCCTCTGCTTGTAAGGCAGACGCTCTGAACCAGCTGAGCTAAGCGCCCGAAAAAGGTTGGTGGATACTTTTCGAAAAGAAGCAGGTTGGATTTTTGAGAGGTGGGCGCTGAGGGATTCGAACCCCCGACCCTCTGCTTGTAAGGCAGACGCTCTGAACCAGCTGAGCTAAGCGCCCTTACTTCTTTTCTAAAGCGATGCAAAAGTACGGACTATTTTTGAAACAGCCAAACTTTCCCCGTACTTTTTTATGATAATTTTATTTGCGGCCATAGCAAAAAACTGCTGCGCAGGCCATATTCTTCCTATTTATCAACCTTTTAGGCCAATCCATCGAGCGCAGCACGAATTTTGCAAACTTCTGCCTCATCCGTCACATAACGGGCAAATTCGTCGCGATCGGCACTTCCCATCTTAACATCGTCACGACGAAACTGCATGCTGCTTTGCACCAGTTGCTTGGCAGAGGCGTGCACTTCTGTGGCACCCGTGCGGCGAACTATTTCTGCGACATTCTTAGAGTTCACACCGCAACCAGGCATCAGAATCAGACGCTCGCCAAACTGTTGCTGCCACTGCGAGATGCGCGCCACACCTTCCAAGGCCGTGGCTGCCATGCCGCTAGTCAGCAGGCGATGCACACCCATTTCGCACAGGCTGGCAATCCCTGCCTCGGGGTCGCTGCTCATGTCCAGCGCGCGATGGAAGGTTACAGACAGCGGGCCTGCCTGTTCCACCAACTGCGCTGTATGCTCTTCGTCAATACGTCCGTCAGCCAATAGGCCACCAATGACAACACCATGCACACCAAGGTCGCGCATAGCAGCCACATCTTCCTGCATGGCCCGCCATTCTGCAGGGCTATAAAGGAAATCGCCACCGCGCGGACGTATCAGCACATTGATGGGCACAGAAGAAATACGAAGGGCTTCGCGCACCATACCGACAGAAGGGGTCAGGCCGCCCTCGGTCAAGGCGCTACACAATTCGATACGACTGGCACCGCCACGTACTGCGGACAGAACGCTATCCAAGCTATCGCAACAAACTTCTAGCTTTATCATATAAATATAATAAGGAGTAAGAAAAGAAATACCGCACGGTTTTGGGTGCGGTATTTCTCTATCATTTAGTAAAGCAAACGTACGTTGTCCACCCAGAAGGTATTACCTACGCTACCTACGTAGGCGCCACCATGGCTGGAGTCGAACTGAAGGACAAGGTGGGTGGGCGTTTCGTCGCCTGTGCCCCATTCTTCAATAATAGGCACCATTTTGCCCTTGCTGTTGCGCGCATACTTCTGGTTGCTGCCTGTGGCTAAGCCCATATAACTGCTGTAGCCAGGCTGCTTGCTGACATCGCCGTAGCGGATGCGGAACTGCGCATTATTCACCCATCCCGTGTTCTTATTAAAGCGCTGCACCATTGTGCCAACACGCTTGGCGTGGATATTGCCTTTGGCATCCTCCCAACGATATTGCAGATAGAGCACGCAGTCGGGCATATCAATACCATTGACGGTGGAAGCCTTGCCGAAACCAGTTTGTTTCACGCGGTTGGGTTTGCCAGAGAGCTGTACTTTGTAGTCAAAGCAGATAGCCTTGGGGCGCTTGTTGAACTTAACACCAGCATTCAGCTTTGCCATCGGATTCTTCGTACCCGTGATAGGTTCCTGCGTCTCGCCAAGATAGATAGAGCCAGCGGCCAAAACGTCAATATTCACCAGTCCAATCACCTTGCAGTGCTCCAGATGGGTATATAGCTTGGCGCAATAGCCATGGCCAGGACGCTCTTCACGATAGACGGAAACGTTGGTCTTAGTGATGCCTGCCACCTTGGCCATTACGTTAGACGTAGCCCAAGGGGAACCGCCCTGATTTTTGTAGGCGTTATTGTTATTCCAGGTTGCCGTAGGTGCAATTTCGTAAAGCGTTTTGGTTTCACCGCCAAGAACGCCACTTTCTGTCACTTTGCGTACGAGCCATTTGTCGAAGTTACCAAAGGCGATGTAATCTACCTTGCCACTCTGGTCGGTTTGGTCCTGGCGCGGTGTGAGACGGTCTGCACACACTCCGCTACCACACACGAGGGTAGCCAGCGTCAACGTTAAGATTGATTTCATACTAGTTTTATTTGGATTTGTTTATTATCGGATATGAATAGGAGGGAACGTGCAGTTTAGAATGCTTCGTTAATATTAAACATGAAGCCTGGGCCGTTCTTGCTCCAGCCGCAGTCCAGCCGCACATTGATGCGCTGCTTAAATTCCCAGCGATAGCCCAGACCAGCGTTGGGCAGGATGCGTTTCCAGCGCATAGCATCGAATCGCGGGAACACCTCGGCGGCTCCCACCCAGACAACTGCGCCGTGACGCTTCTTGATGCGTTGGCGCAATTCCACCTGCGCCTCTATGATATTCTTGTCGCGATAGCGGCCCTCGAAATAGCCACGCATGCGGGAGTTGCCGCCCACCTCGCTCATCAAGCACCAAGCGGGATTGCCGTAATTGAATCCGCCATGGAGTTCGCCCGCCAGCACACCGCCTTTCCACACCTGGCGATAGGTACTCACGGTGAGGTCGGTCGTGGAGAAACAGTAATCATTTCCGAGAAAGCGGGGCGTAAAGCTCTGGTCCAACTGAACGAACCAGCCT
>CAMBWV010000321.1 GCA_945871755.1 uncultured Bacteroidales bacterium | reverse complement strand
GCAAGGTGCGGTACTTTCACGTTACTCCATGGCCTTGGCAATGAGTACAAACTCCGTACTCACACCTTGCAAGCAAGGTGCGGTACATTTCTTTCCAGCAGCACATGGCCATTCAAAGGAATTGACCTGAGTAGTTACCAATTGACTGCTCGATAACTAAACTGTCGCTTCCTCCTTTATCAATAGATGCCAGAAAATAGCCAAAGGGAAACCTCTAACGCTTAGTTTTTTGTATTTTTGCGCCATCGAAGTCTTACTTCGGTGTTTATCTTGATATACCTCACCCTGTAAATTCCAACAATCATGCAAGGCAAACATACGCTTCTTTCTCTGATTCTTCTGGGCTGTCCCATTGTGCTTCAGGCGCAGCAGCCCGTTCTGAGTGCCACCTTCAACAGCGGCATACCCGCTACGTGGCAAAATCTGGACCGCGACGCGCTCCCCGTGGGCGAGGGGTTCAGTATCAACGTTAGTGGCAACTGGTTTTCGGGCTATGCCAATGGCACGACCAGCAAGGTGGCGCTGAGCACGTCGCACCATACCACGCTGGGTGCGCCCGCCGATAATTGGCTGATTTCGCCCCAGATTGTTGTCGAGGAAGGCATGTATCTCACGTGGGAGGCGCGTTCCCTCCACTATGATGAGCGCGAACAATACGAGGTGCTGGTGAGCACAACCGACAATGCGCCCGAGAGTTTCCAACTTCTGCTTGCTGTGGATGGCGAGAACTACGCTTTTACGAAACATATCCTCAGCATGGATGCCTATGCGGGCAAGCCGATATACTTGGCTTTCCGCCATACGAGCACGGACGGATTCCTGCTAGCCTTGGAGAATGTGCGCGTGGGCGTTCCCACCGAAACGATTCTTGTGGCCCATGACCAAACGCGCAAGTTCTGCGGCGATACGAGAACACACCGCGTAGAGGGCGAGGTGAAGAACTTCGGCAAACCGCTTTCGCTGAGTGCCATCGTGCTGCGTGATAAGCGTGGCGAAGAGATGCGCATGCCGTGGACGGCCGATACGCCCTTGGCCACGGCTGGCAGTTGTTCCTATGCCTTCGACCTGCCCGTCAGGGTGGGCGAGGCGAGCCTCTATACGCTCTTTGCCGAGGCCGCCGACGGCACACGCACTCCCTTGCTGCGCGACAGCGTGGTTTGTTCCTACTATCCGCGCACGCTCTTACTGGAGAAGGGTAGTGGCGTTTGGTGTACGGCCTGCCCCTCCGTGATTCCTTTTGTCCACCAGATGAAGGAGCGCTACGGCAACGAACTGGTGTGTGTGGAATACCATTCTGCCTACAACGACCAGGTTCACCTGAGCGATACCCTCTACGACCAAGGAATGGGCTCGAGCAATTATCCCGTCATCCACTACAATCGCCAGAAGGAGCATCCGCAATACAGCAGCAACTCGCTCCTGCCCAATGTGATTCACCAACCCACCTACGCCCTGACGGCCTTGCAGGTGGCGCAACGCGGCAACGACTCCATCGCCATTGAGGCACAGGTCACTTTTGCCAAGGACCTGGACAATGCGCAGGACCACCTGCGCTTCGGCTTTGCCGTCAAGGAGCGCGACGTCACCTTGCCTTATTCCGTACAGAAGAGTAACGCGACCCTCCTCGCGCACGAGGAATACGCCATGATGAAGAACCCGATACCGGCGCAATGGATGCACTACCACGACCTTGTGCGCAGTGCTGAAACAGCCTTCAGCGGTGTGGCCGAGAGCCTGCCTGACGAGCTCCGTGCGGGCGAGACGTACACCTATCGAGGTTTCCTGCCCATCCCCTCCAAGGCAGCGAACCGCCAACTGCTTTCCGTGGTGGCCTATGCGCTCGACACAAAGGCCGATGAAGTGCTCAACGTTTCCGAATCCCATCTCTCTTATACGCCAACAGGCATTCAGCATGCCACAGCACCCAACAGCCATATCCGCATCTGTTCCCAGTCGAAGGGCGTACGAGTGGAATTGCCAGCCACCACTCCTTATTATATATATGTATATCAACTCAACGGTCAGTTGCTACGCACGCTATCAGGGGAGGGCACAACACTAGCGGAAATATCCCTGCCCGCTTCAGGACCCTATCTAGTGAAGGTGAAGCAAGGAAACCAGCAATCCTCTTCCATTGTTCGCTAAAACGCACGGTGAAGCCGCAACTCTTCGCAGTAACCGCTCTCGTATGCTAGCGATTTGGAGAATGCCTTTCTAACGGAAACCATGCTTGATTTATGCCTTCATATGGCTGCTTAGCGCAACCAACAAGCCCAATCTTGCTATTTCTCCCAGTAAATCCTTTGCTGTTTCGCCATAAACCTTTATCTTTGCACTCGGTTTTGCGGAAGAGCAAACATTTTTCGGGGCGTAGCGCAGTCCGGTTAGCGCACCTGCTTTGGGAGCAGGGGGTCGTGGGTTCGAATCCCGTCGCCCCGACTAAATCGAAGGAGACTTGGCCATTATTGGCTGGGTCTCCTTTTCTTGATCTCCTTTTCTTGATTGTGCTAGATTGACAGCCAGATGGGGTTTTTATTGTTTTTGTTTTTTCAAAAACTTTCCCACAGAACAAACTCCCTACTCACACCTTACTTTTTGTGCGCTGCGCGATCTGGTTTCAACGGGAACTTCGTTCCCAAGGCCAAGGGAGTAACGTGAAAGTACCG
>CAMBWV010000320.1 GCA_945871755.1 uncultured Bacteroidales bacterium | reverse complement strand
ACGTGATGGAGATGCTCTCCAATACGTCGGGCGGTGGTAAGAACCTGTGTCTGCGTCAGTCCTCCTCGGCAGCCGTGCTAGACAGTGTGCGCTACTGGAAATGGAATGAACTGCCCGAGAACCTGAATGAAGGCGAAGTGGATGCTGAAGGTAATAACACGGGTGACAAACGCTTCTGGGACGCATACCGCATCCAAGCCCGTAATGGTATGTACATGGTGATGGATAAGACCATTCCCATGATGACCCACTTCCTCGAAGGCCAAATGAAGGAGAAGAATATCAAGCACAGCGATATCGGCTTCATCGTTGGCGACCTCAATTACCCTGAAACGGAAAACCGCAGCTATATCTACGGCAGCCGTGTCCTCGACCAGGACATCGTCTGCCTCAACGGTTATATCCATACCGTAGATAAGGTGATTCTCACGCCCGACAACATGGCTGAGATGATTCGCAAGAACGGTACGGAAGAAGCTCTTCAGGCTAACCCCAAGACTTCTACGCGTTATTTCAGCGCGCTCCTCGAGCGTTTCAGCGCACCTTATTATGACTACAACCTGACGGACGAATATCGCAAGCTTTTCGATATCGGCACAGACTCCGTCTTCCAGAAGCGCTACATTGCCGACCGTTCGCAGAGTGGTAAGGTGACGACAGGTCCCGATAAGAAGTCGCTCGGCGTATTCCCCACCCTGACCTACGACCCGGGATGGAACCAGTACGCTGTCAGCGCCTCCACAACTGCCGAAAACGACATGGCCGCTATGTTCATCCCCAACGATGAGGCCATGGAAGAGTATTTCCTCACGGGCGGTGGTCAGGGTCTGATGGACCGCTATGCCAAAGTTAAACCTGTTACCAAGGATAACCTGCTCTTCAATATCCAGCAGATTCCCCTCGACATCGTGCAGCCCTTGCTCAACAACATGATGAAGGACTCCTTCAACGAAAGTGTGCCGAGCAAGTACAAGACCATTATGAACGACGCACAGGACCAGATGTTCGATGTGAGCAACGAACTGTACGCTGACGAAACTGCATTCAAGCAGCGCATTCAGAAGGTGATGCTCGCCAACAACGGTGTCGTATATATTATGGACAAGGTGAGCACCCCCGCCGACTATGCTTCGGTTATCGCTCCCGCTCTCTATTCTGTCAACACCCAGATCGTGAAGGCCGTTGTACGTGCCGACGATAACTATATCGAAGGTACGTCCTACAACCAAGCACCCTTGAAGAAGTATTACAGTACTTATCTCAAGGCTATGCAGAGCCGCTTCTCCTTCTTCGTGCCTACGGACGAAGGTCTGAAGAAGTACGGCCTCGTTGACCCGATGTCCGTTGCCAGCAACAACGCCGACAACTTCAAGTACTGGAGCTACGAATACAAGAACCAGGCTGGCGCTGTCATTCCCGTGCGTTGCGATGCTAAGAAGTACGACATCACAGTAGGTCAGCAGGAAGGCGACCCCGTTGCAACCGTTGGTGGTAGCAATGCCAACAAGAGCGAAGCAAACGGTTCGCTGAGCAGTGGTCCTGGTCTTGTGAAGAAGACGATGCTCATTGACATGATTGACCAGCACATCATCGTGCACGACCAGAACGACAACAACGGTGTCAATGGTTCAGCCCAGTATTACATCTCTCGTGGCGGCGCTCCCGTCTTTGTGGTGAATAAGGGCGAAAAGGACAATCAGGCCAGCCCCAACAAGAACATGAAGGTGATGGGCGGTTTCCAGAAGCAGATTGAAGACCAGTACGGCCGCACCGAAGAGTGCACCGTGACGGAAGGCTACAACCTCACCGCTGAGCGCAACGGTTATGGTAATGGTATGACTTACCTCCTCGACCGTCCGATGCAGCCCACCACGCGTTCCGTATATAATGTATTGTATAACGACGCAGCCCACTACGGAAAGTTCTTCAACCTCTGTATGAGCAGCTTCTCTGAGGACGACCTCAAGACCTGCGGTCTGAAGAAGCCTGGTATGAGTGCCACTGAATGGTCAGCCGAGCAGAACAAGTATCGTATCTTTACGGTGGGTAACGGCTACAACGCTGCTACCAACGAGCAGTTGATTCGTTTCTTCAACAACTATCGTTATACCGTTTACGTGCCGACCGATGCCGCCATGGACGATGCCTATGCCAAGGGTCTGCCTACCTATGACGAGATTATTGCTTTCATCGAGGCAAACCGCTATCCCGATCCTGAGAACGAAGGCGAGTACACGATGAGTCCCGACAACCAGAAGAAGGCCGTGGCCATGATGACCATGCTCATCAACTTTGGTAAGTACCACTTCCAGGACCAGTCCTTCTTCGTGGATAATGCTTCCGCTTCTGGTAAATACCAGACCGCATGTATTGACAACGTAGAAAATATCTACATTGACCTCTCCATGAAGCAGGGACCTGCTGGACAGTTTACGGTAACGGGCAAGGATAACGTAACAGCCAATGTCATTGCACCCTACAACGTGCTGGCACGCGACGCAAACTTCGACCGCAGTTCTTCACCGAACTCCATCAGCAATAGCTCGTTCGTGGTGATTCACCAGATTGACAAGGTGCTCAACTTCAAGTCCTTGACCAATGGTCGCTACGATTCCGAATGGGCTACTCCCGCCAGCGCAGCAGCGTTTGTCAAGAAATATTGACTCA
>CAMBWV010000319.1 GCA_945871755.1 uncultured Bacteroidales bacterium | reverse complement strand
AGATACGGTGCGAGAGGCGTAAAGACATCCAAGTCAATTTATAAAATAAGATTCCAATGAAACTAATTTATAGAACCTACCTTAAGAACCTACCTTAAAATGTACTATCCTAGAATCATAGACCAATACCTCTCAGAGTGGGCCTCGCGCGAAGTCCACAAACCCATTCTGCTCCGCGGAGCCAGGCAGGTGGGAAAATCTACCGCTGTCAGACATTTGGGAGAACAATTTGAGCAATACGTGGAGATAAATCTGGAACGCCATCCGCAATATAAAACAGCCTTTCAGACCGATTTGAATGTCAGTCGTATCATCTCCGAAATCTCTGCTTTGGCACAGCGGAGGATTGAACCTGGCCGCACACTCCTCTTCATTGATGAAATTCAGGAATGCCCCGAAGCAATTATGTCGCTCCGCTTCTTCAAGGAGGATATGCCCAATCTGCATGTTGTGGCCGCTGGATCTTTGCTGGAGTTTGCGCTCAATGAATTACCCACGTTTGGGGTAGGGCGTATTCATTCCGTGTTCATGCACCCCATGACCTTCGATGAATTTCTCCTCGCTGCTGGCGAAGAATTACTACTCGAAGCCCGCAATGCCGCTTCTCCGTTGTCCCCCCTGGCATCCCCATTGCACGACAAATTAGTGGGACTACTGCGCACGTATATGCTAGTGGGCGGTATGCCAGAATGCGTGGCCAAATGGGTGGCTACACACGACTATCTGGCCTGTCAGGAGATTCAGGACGATATTCTGGTGAGTTACGAAGACGACTTTGCGAAATACAAGGGCAAGGTAGATGTCAACCTGCTGCGCCAAACGCTGCGTTCTGCCGCAGTGCAGGCCACTCGCAAATTTGTTTACTCGCAAGTGGGCGACTATAAAACGGCTGAGGTGAAACGCGCCCTCGACCTACTCATGCTGGCTGGGCTCCTGATACCCGTCACACACACCAATGCCAACGGACTTCCGCTGGGCAGCGAGGCGGACCAGTCGTATAGGAAGATGCTCCCACTGGACTGCGCTCTCACGCTGCGCCTCCTGAGTATGACTATGGGGGAGGGCGCAATGCTCAGCACGCAAATCCTTACAGCCTCGGCCGCCGACCTTGTGAATAAGGGTGTGATGGCTGAACTGATGGCTGGACTGGAATTGCTGTATTACCAGACGCCTCATCTGCGCCATGAGATGTATTATTGGACGCGCAATTCCAAAAATTCGTTGGCAGAGATAGACTACCTGACCGTTCAAAACTCGCACGTTCTCCCCATTGAGGTTAAAGCTGGCACGCAAGGGGGCATGAAAAGCCTCTGGATGTTTATGCGCGAGAAACACCTCACTGAAGCCGTCCGCTGCTCACTGGAGAATTTTGGATCATTTGAATATGTGGATGCGGAAGACAGCGAAGCCGTTCGCCACGTGCGCATCTGCCCGCTCTACGCCATTAGGAGCCTCATCTAAGTTTCGCTCTCGATGATTCCTGCGCAATGATTTTTCAAAGCGGCATTTTGAAAAATGACGTGCTTTTTCAAAATGCGGGGTTGAATAATGGCTACGGTATTAGCCAATTCCTCCTTCCCACCCACAAAAACCTCCCGACAAGGAAGAGGAATGCCTGCTGTCCTTGTCGGGAGGTTTTATAGAGAAGGGTAGGGGAGGGGGCGACAGAATCAGGTAACTAGATTTTTTCGAGGCCCTTTGTGAATTTCTTCCAATAATAGAGGAGGGGATTCTTGTATTTCAGTTGCTTCCACGGGCGGCTCTGGTGCGGACGATGAACGACGGGAAGGTTCGTGAAGAGATAGTTCTTCAGACCGCGGGCCAGGGCTTCGTGCGAGATGGTCACGTCGTACCAATTCTTGTTCGGATTCAACTCCGAGAAATCGAAGCGGCGGAGGAGTTCGGGCGTGAGCAGCGAGCAGCAGAAACTGCAATGCTTATCCGTGGGAGCGACACCCTTGGGCAGGCTCTTGGCGTGGAGGTAGGGGTAGTTGACCTCGCCCGATTCGTCCACCGTTACAGCGGCTGCAATGCCGCAATCGGGACGCTGGCGGACACCGTCGAGGAGGGCCTGCAAGGTGTCGGGCTGTAGGGTGACATCACTCTCTACGATACATAGGTGAGCGTCGGCCGCAAGAGCATTGGTGCGAGCCGTCTGAAGCACGAGGAGATAGTTGGGCGAAGGATGGTCGGTCACATCACTCAGATGGACCACCTGAAATCCCAGCTTCCATGCCTCTTCGTCCAAGCGGCGCGCAGTCTCATCGGACGAGAAATCATCGTAGATAGTATAAGTGAATGGCTCGTCCAAACGTGATTCCATGACGGAGCGTATCGTATCAAGCGTGGTAGCTAGGGAATCTTTTACTGGGGTTATTATGTGTAACACTTTTGAATTAGGAATTAGGAATCTTGTTCAATTAGGAATTAGGAATTAGGAATTAGGAATTAGGAATTAGGAATTAGGAATTGGGAGAGAATATTAGGAGTTCATCCTCATTGAAAGGCAATTCCTCATATATAACAACCTGATTTTTTACCCAACGGAAACAGGGAAAGGCGGACGTGTACGCCCTGAAAGGGCAAACCGCGCCTAGCCCAGGGCAGAGCGAAGCGGCGCCCTGGGTATTAGAAACCATAGAATGCTAACGCCCTGCAAGGGCAAAAGCATA
>CAMBWV010000318.1 GCA_945871755.1 uncultured Bacteroidales bacterium | reverse complement strand
CGTCGAGGGCCTGGCACAGCGTATCGTGCGCGGAGACGTGCCCGTGGGCCTGCAAGGTCGCCGTCTGTATTCGCTCGACATGGGTGCCCTCGTGGCGGGCGCGAAGTACAAAGGCGAATTTGAGGAACGACTCAAGAGCGTGGTCAATGAGGTGACGCAGTCCGATGGCAACATCATCCTCTTCATCGATGAAATCCATACGCTGGTCGGCGCGGGCCGCAGCGATGGCGCAATGGATGCCGCCAACATCTTGAAACCTGCCCTGGCGCGCGGCGAACTGCGCAGTATCGGTGCCACAACGCTGGAGGAATACCAGAAGTATTTTGAGAAGGACAAGGCCCTGGAGCGCCGTTTCCAGACAGTGCTCGTGGACGAGCCTGCTCCCGAAGATGCCATCAGCATCCTGCGCGGACTGAAAGAGCGCTACGAGAATCACCACCGCGTGCGCATTCAGGACGATGCCATCATCGCCGCCGTGACCCTGTCGCACCGCTATATCTCCGACCGTTTCTTGCCCGACAAGGCCATCGACCTGATGGACGAAGCGGCGGCCAAACTGCGCATGGAGCGCGATTCGTGGCCCGAAGAACTGGACGAGATTACGCGACGCCTGCGCCAGTTGGAGATTGAGCGCGAGGCCATCAAGCGCGAGAACGACACAGCCAAACTCGAACGTCTCTCGGCCGAAATTTCCCACGAACAGGAGCGCGAGCACCAACTGCGCGCCAAGTGGGAGGGCGAGCGCGAACTCCTCGCGCAAATCCAAAGCCGCAAGGAGGAAATGGAGCACCTGCGCTTTGAGGCTGAACGGGCCGAGCGCGAAGGTGACTACGGCAAAGTAGCGGAGATTCGCTACGGTCGACTGCGCGCCCTCGAGGACGAAATCCATCACATCGAGGAACAACTGCGCTCGCGCCAAGGCGGCGAAGCTATGGTGCGCGAAGAGGTAACGGCCGACGACATTGCCGACATCGTGAGCCGATGGACGGGCATCCCCGTCACGAAGATGATGCAGAGCGAACGCGACCGCCTGCTCCACCTCGAGGACGAATTGCACCGCCGCGTGGTCGGACAGGACGAGGCCGTACAGGCCGTGAGCGATGCCGTGCGCCGCAGCCGCGCCGGACTGCAAGACCCGAAGCGACCCATCGGCTCGTTCATCTTCCTCGGCACCACGGGTGTGGGCAAGACGGAACTGGCCAAGGCCCTGGCCGCCGCCCTCTTTGACGACGAGGACATGATGACGCGTATCGACATGAGCGAATACCAGGAGAAGCACAGCGTCTCGCGACTGGTCGGCGCGCCTCCGGGATACGTGGGCTACGATGAAGGTGGCCAGCTGACCGAAGCCGTGCGCCGCAAGCCCTACAGCGTGGTGCTCTTCGACGAAATCGAGAAGGCGCACCCCGATGTCTTCAATATTCTCCTGCAGGTGCTCGACGACGGACGCCTAACGGATAACAAGGGACGCACAGTCAACTTCAAGAATACAATCATTATCATGACGTCCAACATGGGCTCGTCCTACATCCAGCAACGCTTCCAGCAGACAGGCCTCACGGGCCAGGCCCTGGAGGAAACGAAGAAGGGCGTGCTCGATATGCTGCGCCAAACGATTCGCCCCGAGTTCCTCAACCGTATTGACGACATCATCATGTTCCGCCCGCTCTCCCAGAGCGAGATTGAGGAAATTGTCCATCTGCAAGTGGAGAGCGTGGCCCACCGCTTGGAGGAACAGGGCATCCGTCTGGAGGTGACGCCTGCGGCCATCGCCCTAGTGGCTCGCGCAGGTTTCGACCCCGAGTATGGTGCCCGCCCCGTGAAGCGCGCCCTCCAGCGTCTGTTGCTTGACGACCTGAGCCGCGCCATCCTCGCCGGCACTGTGACAAGCGGCCAACCCATCCACGTAGATGCACAAGGCGACGCGCTAACCTTTGGCAATGCCTAACGCTTGAGCATACCTTATATATATAGAAAAGAAGGGAGTCGCGGCTCCCTTCCTTTCGTAAAATAGGTTCAGCAGTGGCTTTTTGTGTTATTTATTCCAAACGCCATGCATCTTTGTTGGCCTAGCCTTGGTCGCTTCTGGCTTTTTGTGTAACTTGCGAGCGATTTCCGCAGCTTGGTGATGGTTGATGTGCCTGCCGCTGCCTTTATTATTGTCAATTCTAATAACTATTTAATATGAAGAAAGTACTCTTTATCCTCCCTTTGCTGGCCCTGTCGCTGAGCAGTTGTGTCAGCAAGAAGAACTATGAGGGACTGCAAACGAAGTATTCCCAATTGCAGAACGACTACAACACGGCTCAGGTGCGCATCGCAGAATATACGAGCGACAGCAAGAGCCTGGCTGCCCGCTTGGCCGAAGAGCAGAAGCGCAACGAGGAACTCCGCCTCGCCTACGCCAAACTCCAGGAATCCTACAGCCAGCTCCAGGGCGACTATACCAACAATGTGTCGCAGGGCAACGTGAACATCTCGAAGCTGGTGGACGAAATCAACGCCTCTAACAAGTTTATCAAGCAACTGGTAGATGCGAAGAGCAAGAGCGACTCGCTCAACCAGGCCCTTACCAACAAGCTCACGCGCTCGCTGACTCGCGAAGAGATGGCGGACGTGGATGTACAGGTGCTCAAGGGCGTTGTCTATATCTCGCTGGCCGACAACATGCTCTAC
>CAMBWV010000317.1 GCA_945871755.1 uncultured Bacteroidales bacterium | reverse complement strand
GCTACGCTCCCTCACGAAAGACAAAAACCTACGGCACGATAGCCGAAAACTCATCGCAAGCTAATTTATAGAACCTACCTTTAATAGGTTTTGCCAATAGGAGTGGATGCTCTTCTTAAACCTACTTGAAAGACTCATTTTCTTCAAACTCCTCAATCCATTCCTTTACCTTAGCTTGCAGTAAAGACTTATTGGGGAGATAGCGCTGGTAGGCCGAAGCATAGATGTTAGCATCTTTAGGTAGGGTGAGTTCTACGAGTGCATCGCTTTTCTCCCTACAAAGCAGAATGCCAATAGTCGGTTTCTCAAAGTCCTGTTTGACGTAGCGGTCATAGTAGTTGACATACATTTGCATCTGACCAAGGTCTTGGTGCGTAAGGCTATCAATTTTCAAATCTATAAGTACATAGCATTGTAGCAGGCGATTGTAGAACACCAAGTCAACAAAGAAATGCTGTTCTTCAAAGGTAAACCTTTTCTGCCTGGCTTCAAAGAGAAATCCTTTGCCGAGCTCCAATAGGAATTGCTGCATCTTATTGATAATAGCATTCTCCAGTTTCGTTTCCGAGTAGGCAGCATCTGGTTTCAGACCAAGAAACTCCAATGTGATGGGGTCCTTGATGATGTCTGATGGCTTTCCAATAGTTTGCCCCTCTCTGGCCAACCGTATTACTTCATCTTTGTTACGGCTCAAAGCCAACCTCTCATAAAGACAGCTTCCTACTTGACGGCTGAGTTGTCGCACGCTCCATTGCTGTTCGGTACATTCAATTTCGTAAAAACTACGTGCTTCAGGATTCTCAATACGCATGAGTATGAGATAATGCGACCAAGAAAGAGTGAATGTGGGCGCGGAATTTGATAAACAGTGATTATCATTTTTGTCGGAATCAGAAATTCGTGACAGTTTATCGGGCTTGTTATCTCTAATTTGATGAACACCGTTTGTCAAATTCGGATTTGCCGTAAGTATGGATACGACCATCCATTGCCCAGCTTTTCAGTCAGCCGTTTGGAGAGTTCTTTCAGCACTGCCTTTCCGTATTCGGCCCTTATTGCTCCTTTTTGTTCATATTCTACGATATATTGACCGATATGAAACTTTGTATAGACTTCAGCTAGATTCACGGATGTTGCCACACGTTTCCTAGCTTGCATGACAAGTTCCACAACCTTCAGGAATAGATCGTTTATACCTTTATCTGTTGTGACACTGTTTTTTACCATCACTCAATTATCTTTGATATTCGTAAGTCACATTTCATAAGGATGGCACTGCTAACAGTGAGGCTGAAGCAGTGCCATCCGTTGTTCTTACTCAGCGGGAGCCCATTTGCAACGAACGGGCGAAACGATTGCGCCTTCCGCCTTCAGTTGCTTCATGGCAGCATCCACTTCTTTGCGGTCAAGGCCGCTGAGTTCTGCAATTTTACCTGCGTTGAGAGGCTGGCCAGCCTCCTTCATAGTAGCCAATACTTTTTCTTTTGCTTCCATTGTTTGTTAGTTTTTAGGTTGATATGATAGTTGGGGTTTTTTGAAAGGGTAGGGGAAATATCCAAAACAACGCTTGGTACTTATTCGTCCAATGTCCAGCCGTTGTCGCCATGGTAAATCATCTGGCGGGTCATGCCGCCGTCAATGCAAATATTTTCGCCTGTGATAAAGCCCGCCTTCTCCGAGCAGAGGAACAGCACCATATTGGCAATGTCCAAGGGATTGCCAACGCGACCAGCAGGTTGTTGTACGGCATCCGCCCCTTCGTATTCCTGGAAATCTGTATCAATCCACCCAGGAGAAATGGAGTTGACCCGCGCCTTGCCTCGGAGCGTCACGGCAAGGGCATGGGTGAGAGCAGCAATACCGCCCTTCGCAGCCGTATAACTCTCTGTTTGTGGTTGGCTCATGCGGTCGCGCGAGGACGAGATATTGACAATTGAGGCTCCCTTGACTAGATGAGGACTAAGTAACTTAACCAAATAGAAAGGAGCCGTCACTCCGACAACCAAGGCATACTGAAACTCCTCCCACGTACATTCGTCCAGTCCCTTCATTAGCGGCAAAGCATTATTGATAATGCAGTCAATCCGCCCATATTGCCTGACAACGTCCGCAGCAAAAGCCTCCAGCACCTCTTTCTTGGAGATGTCGCCCACAAAATGCGTTCCCTCTCGCACATCAATGACGGCCACAGAAGCCCCGCGTTTGCGAAACTCCTCCACAATACATTTCCCGATGCCGTGCGCACCGCCAGTCACAACAACCACTTTATTCTCGAATAGTATCATAGGACGTTTGTTTCGGTTCATTCCAATGTTTAGGAAATACCTATAAGGAGATACGAAAATCGTTCACAAAGGTAATGACAATATTTGGATTTAGATGGCTTAACCTAATATTTCCGCCCAATGCTAACGAACGTGGCATAGAAATCATCTATGTTTTCACCCAAATCTAGATCTTGAAACCGCCAGAATAAACGTACGGAGATTGTAAAATGAGAAAGGATAAGAAGGAGTCGGGTTTGGTAAGCTGCATAATCTGTTTAATTGGCTTTGGTTATTGGAAAGACAAAAACCAAGAAAAACCCCTTGAAGAGTCTGGGGCTTCGCCCTGGTGTTTGGGTTTCGGGTGGGGGGGATAAAAAGGTACTAGTTAAGGGGCACCCCGGAACAAAAAACAA
>CAMBWV010000316.1 GCA_945871755.1 uncultured Bacteroidales bacterium | reverse complement strand
CGACGCTCTTCCGATCTTTCAAGTTCTACCAGGAACTCAAGCGTTTCGCGCCCTTCGGTCCAGGCAATCCGCGCCCCGTCTTTTGCACCAACCGTGTCTATGACTACGGCACGAGCAAGGTGGTGGGCCGCGGACAGGAACATATCAAACTGGAGCTCGTTGACAACAAGAGCAACCGCATCATGAATGGTATTGCCTTCGGCCAGAGTTCGCAGGCCCGCTACATCAAGACCAAGCGCGCCTTCGACATCTGCTACGCCATCGAAGAGAATAGCCACAAGCGCGGCGATATCCAGTTGCAGATCGAAGATATCCGCCCTTGCGAATAACCGCGGACATCCGTCCACGCCTTTCCCTTACCGATTACCATGAACAAGCACGCTGACTCCCGCTCGCCCCAGGCCGCGCCCTCGCCCCATGAAATCCTTCGCAGGGTGTGGGGATACGACCAGTTTCGCGGCATTCAGCAGGAGATCATTCAGAGCGTATTGACAGGCCACGACACCCTGGGTCTCATGCCTACGGGTGGTGGCAAGAGTATCGCCTTCCAGGTGCCCGCGCTGGCCTTGGAGGGCGTTTGCATTGTGGTCACGCCGCTCATAGCCCTGATGAAAGACCAGGTGGCCCACCTCCGTGCGCGCAGCATCACGGCAGCGGCCATTTATTCGGGGCAGGGGCGCGAGGAAATGCTGCGCCATCTGGACAACGCCGTCTTTGGCGCGTACAAATTCCTGTACGTCTCGCCCGAGCGTCTGACCACCGAAATCTTCCAAATCAAATTGCGCAAGATGCAGGTCGGCCTCCTGACCATCGACGAGGCACACTGCATTTCGCAATGGGGCTACGACTTTCGCCCGCCCTATTTGCAGATAGCGCAGATACGCAAGCTGTTGCCCGGTGTGCCCGTGCTGGCACTGACGGCCACCGCCACCACCGAGGTGGTCCGCGATATTTGCGCCCACCTGGCCTGGCCCGAATCCCGCCCCACGGCAACGGGTGCGCCGCCCGAAGGGGGAGAAGAGGTGGAGGGATTCCAGGTGTATAAGATGAGTTTCGCGCGCCCCAACCTCAGTTATGTGGTGCGCCCCACCTCCGATAAGTTTGCCGAACTCCTGCACATCCTTCGCTCCGTGCCCGGCAGCGCCATCGTTTATACCCGCAACCGCGAGCGAACGCGCGAGACGAGCGACCGCCTCAACGAGGAGGGCATCACCGCCCTCTACTATCACGCGGGGCTCAAGAATGTAGATAAAGACCTCCGCTCGGCGGCATGGCAGAGCGGCGAGACGCGCGTCATGGTGGCCACCAACGCCTTCGGCATGGGCATTGACAAACCCGATGTGCGCTTGGTCATTCACCTAGATATGCCCGACAGTATTGAGGCTTACTTCCAGGAGGCAGGCCGTGCGGGGCGCGATGGTCGGCGGGCCTATGCCGTTCTCCTCTTTGCCAGGGAGGACCGCACGATGATGCTGCGCCGCGTTGGCGAAACCTATCCGCCGCGCGAGTATATCAGTCGGGTTTATGAGAACCTGTGCTGCTACTTCCAACTGGCCGTGGGCGACGGTTTCAACGTAACCTACGAACTCAATGTGGAGGAGTTCTGCAAAAACTTCCGCCACTTCCCGACCTTATTGGAGAGTGCGCTCAAATTGTTGACCAATGGCGGCTACATTGATTACCGCGACGAGGACGAGGTGGTATCGCGCCTCCTTTTCCTGGTGCAGCGCGACGACCTCTACCGCCTCCACCATCTCGGACGTGAGGCCGACGACGTCATCCGTGCCTTGCTGCGCACCACCTGCGGCTTGTTCAGCGACTATGTGAACATCCAGGAGGCCACGATTGCCCACGAGGCGGGCCTGGCAGAGGACACCGTTTACGAGGTGTTGAAGCACCTTTCGCACCTGCGCATCATCAGTTACATCCCGCACAAGAAGGTGCCCCGCGTGACCTTCACCACACGCCGCGTGGAGACATCCGAGGTGGCCCTGGCCGCGAATGTCTATGAGGACCGCCGCCAGCAATACGTCAACCGCATCCAGCAAATGCTGGAATACGCGGAGAACAGGGATTACTGCCGCAGCCGTTTCCTGCTTGAATATTTCGCGGACTTCAGTGGGCAGAATTGCGGCCGCTGCGACGTTTGTCTGGACCTCGGGCTCGCAAAGACGGCCACCGCTTCGCCCGCCCCGTCTTCCGCTGCCAATAGCCAGCCCTCCGCCTCCAATCGCCAGCCCTCCGCAGCCGAGACCGATGCTTCCTGGCAGGCCCGTCTGCGCGCCGCCCTGGCGGATGGCGCTTTCCATGCGGCCACCGATGCACACCTGTCGGGCATACCCACCGACCGATTGGCCCACCTCTTGCAACAACTGGTGGACAACGGCGAGGCAGAAGTCTGCCATGGCAAATTCCGACTGCTTCGTTAGGACGCGCCATTGCTGTCCAAAACTATCAAAAAGCAAAGCGACCCACCGAAAGGCAGGCCGCTTTTTCTATTTCCCGTAACTACTCAGGTGGTTCCAGAATGCGAGTCAATGTAGCGCGCGTTGCTCTAGGCTTGTACCAGATATGAAAAAAAACCAAGATAAACCCCTTGAAGAGTCTGGGGGCTTCGCCCTGGAGTTTGGGGTTCGGGTGGGTCTTATAAGAGCGAGCTCTTAACGCCCCATCCGAACCCCAAACTC
>CAMBWV010000315.1 GCA_945871755.1 uncultured Bacteroidales bacterium | reverse complement strand
TCAGAGATAAATTTTTTTACATTACTGAGAAAAATTTTTCTTGGAGTTTGCGGAAAATTTTTCCGTAATGTAGGTGTGCGTGGCGGCGATTCCGATCTAATTTTGAACTTGAAATAATAAAAGAGGTTAAAGTTTTTAGCGCGAAAAAAGTTGATCTTTGCCTGATTCAGTAACTACTCAGATCGCTCTTTATCGAATGGCAATCTACCACTCGTTTCTGCAACGTGCTCCTCAGTGGAAATGAAATGCCGTAATCTGTTTATCCCATATATACAGCATTTATGATTTCCGTAGAGCCACACGCAAGCATCGCGCGGTACATTCATCTCCGCCGCGAAGGAGCCCCTGTATCACCCCTTCCTTTTGCCAAACCAAGATAGCATAAAAATCTGCACAGGTTTCTGGATCCTGTGCAAAACTTCCGCTTCAATTCTTAATAAATACGAAATATTAGCCCATTAAACGAGGTGAAAACTTAAAAAGGTATAAAACTAAGGCGAGAGGGACGGATGGCGGAGGAGCGCTGTCTCTTCCAAAACCCGCATAAATAGGGAGGAGTGGGCGATTTTTCCTTTTTCGTTGTCTGTTTTGCTATATGGACAAGGCAAAACTGCCTATTTTTCAAAACAATAGAAATTTGTATCTTTGCGGTGTAAACGAGAAAAACAAAAATATTATACGATAACCTTTTAAGACCAACAAACCCATGGATCTGAAAACACAATTCATCGAAGGCCCTTGGACCTCGGGCATCAATGTGACTGACTTCGTTCGCCGCAACCTGACCTCCTACGAAGGCGATGCCTCTTTCCTCGTTGGCCCTACGCAACGCACCACGAAGATATGGAACCTCTGCCTCCAGGCTCTCGAAGAAGAGCGCGCTAACGGCGGTGTACGTTCCTTCGACCCCGATACCGTATCGACCATCACCTCGCACAAGGCTGGCTACATCGACAAGGAAAACGAGCTCATCGTTGGTCTGCAAACCGACGAACTCCTCCGCCGCGCCATCAAGCCTTTCGGTGGCATCAAGGTTGTGGAGAAGGCTTGCGCCGAGAACGGCAAGGAAGTGAATCCCCGCGTGAAGGACATCTTCACCCACTATCGCAAGACCCACAACGACGGTGTGTTTGATGTATATACCGAAGAAATCCGCCGCTTCCGTTCGCTCGGCTTCCTCACGGGTCTGCCCGACAACTATGCCCGTGGCCGTATCATCGGTGACTACCGCCGCCTCGCCCTCTACGGTATCGACCGCCTCATCGAAGCCAAGCAGGCCGACCTCAAGGGCCTGACGGGTCCCATGACCGAGGCTCGCATTCGTCTGCGCGAGGAAGTAGCTGAGCAAATCAAGGCGCTCAAGGACATCAAGGTGATGGGCGAATACTACGGCCTCGAACTCGGTCGCCCCGCTTATACCGCTCAGGAAGCCGTGCAGTGGGTATATATGGCCTACCTCGCCGCTGTCAAGGAGCAGGACGGTGCTGCCATGTCGCTGGGTAACGTTTCCAGCTTCCTGGATATCTATATCGAGCACGACCTCAAGCATGGTCTCATCGACGAAACCTTCGCACAGGAACTCATCGACCAGTTCGTGATCAAACTCCGCATGGTACGCCACCTGCGTATGGGCTCCTACAACGATATCTTTGCCGGCGACCCCACTTGGGTGACGGAATCTATCGGTGGCCGCTTCAACGATGGTCGCACGAAGGTGACGAAGACCTCCTTCCGCTTCCTCCAGACCCTCTACAACCTCGGTCCTTCGCCCGAGCCCAACCTCACCGTGCTCTGGAGCCCCGAACTGCCCGAAGGTTTCAAGAACTTCTGCGCCAAGGTCAGCGTGGACACCAGCTCTATCCAGTACGAGAACGACAACCTCATGCGCGAGGTGCGCGGTAGCGACGACTACGGAATTGCTTGCTGCGTGAGCTATCAGGACATCGGCCGCCAGATTCAGTTCTTCGGCGCCCGTTGCAACCTGGCCAAGGCCCTCTTGCTCGCCATCAACGGTGGACGCTGCGAGAATACGGGTACGGTCATGGTGGAAGGCATCCCCGTGCTGCAGAGCGACGTGCTCAACTTCGAGGAAGTGATGCACAACTATAAGATGGTGCTCAAGGAAATCGCCCGCGTCTATAACGAGGCCATGAACATCATCCACTACATGCACGACAAGTATTACTACGAGAAGGCTCAGATGGCCTTCATCGATACCGACCCCCGCATCAATCTGGCTTACGGCGTAGCTGGTCTGTCCATCGCTATCGACTCGCTTTCTGCTATCAAGAATGCGAAGGTAACGGCCAAGCGCAACGAGATTGGCCTCACCGAAGGCTTCGACATCCAAGGCGAGTTCCCCTGCTTCGGTAACAACGACGACCGCGTTGACCACCTCGGCGTTGACCTCGTATATTACTTCAGCGAAGAACTCAAGAAGTTGCCCGTGTACAAGAACGCACGCCCCACGCTCTCGCTCCTGACCATCACGTCCAACGTGATGTACGGCAAGAAGACAGGTGCCACCCCCGACGGCCGCGAGAAGGGTGTAGCCTTCGCTCCCGGTGCCAACCCCATGCACGGCCGCGACAAGAGCGGAGCCATCGCTTCTCTCGCCAGCGTTTCCAAGTTGCGCTATCGCGACTCGCAGGACGGTATCTCCAACACCTTCTCCATCGTGCCCAAGTCGCTCG
>CAMBWV010000314.1 GCA_945871755.1 uncultured Bacteroidales bacterium | reverse complement strand
GAGGGAGTAACGTGAAAGTACCGCACCTTGCTTGCAAGGTGTGAGTACGGAGTTTGTACTCATTGAAAGGCAACTCCTAACTCCTAACTCCTAACTCCTAACTCCTAACTCCTAACTCCTAACTAATACGTATCGCACATTGCCTAACAATGAGAACAAATCCCTTCCTCTGCCATAATGGCAGAGACGCTGACAAAAAGAGGGCGGGGGAGGGCGGCGCTGCCATTTGGCACGCTTTTCGCATTCTGATAGACGTGAGCGCGCACGCGCGTACCTATTATATATAGTGGCGCAGCGCACTCCATCCAAGCAAATATTCTAAAAACAAAAAATCATACTCACTATGAACATCAAACCATTAGGCGACCGCGTGCTCGTAAAGCCCGCTCCCGCAGAAGAAAAGACAGTTGGCGGCATCATTATTCCCGATACCGCAAAGGAAAAACCCCTTCAGGGTAGTGTACTCGCCGTTGGCGGTGGCACCAAGGACGAAGAAATGGTGCTCAAGGCTGGCGATACTGTGCTCTATGGCAAATATGCTGGCACGGAGGTGGAACTCGAAGGCGAAAAGTATCTCATCATGCGCCAGAGCGACGTGCTCGCCGTGCTCGGATAATTGGCCCTTCGTTGGGAATCCCCCTCTACTCATTCCTTGTATTATAGAACAACAAACACATAAATAGAACATCATGGCTAAAGAAATCAAATACGATGTAGATGCCCGCGAGCTCCTTCGCGAAGGTGCTGACGCCCTGGCAAATGCAGTCAAAGTAACCCTCGGCCCGAAGGGTCGCAATGTCGTTATCGACAAGAAATTTGGTGCCCCCCGCATCACCAAGGATGGTGTGAGCGTGGCCAAGGAGATTGAACTCGAAGACGCTTTCCAGAATGCAGGCGCACAGCTCGTTAAGAGCGTTGCCTCCAAGACGGGCGACGATGCAGGTGATGGCACGACCACTGCCACTGTCCTTGCACAGGCCATCCTGACCGAAGGCATGAAGAACATTGCCGCTGGTGCCAATCCCCTCGACGTGAAGCGCGGTATCGACAAGGCCGTCAGCAAAGTCGTGGAGAGCATCAAGAACCAGGCCGAGCAGGTGGAGGAAAGCTACGAGAAGATTGAGCAGGTGGCTACCATCTCTGCCAACAACGACCCCGAAATCGGTAAGCTCATTGCCGACGGTATGCGTGCTGTTAGCGTGAACGGCGTTATCACCATCGAGGATGCCAAGGGCCGCGACACCGTGCTCAAGACCGTAGAAGGTATGCAGTTCGACCGCGGTTACCTCTCCGCCTACTTCGTGACCGACGCAGAGAAGATGCAGTGCGTCATGGAGAACCCCTACATCCTCATCTACGACAAGAAGATTAGCAACCTCAAGGACTTCCTCCCCATCCTCGAACCCGCCGTTCAGAGTGGCCGTCCTCTCCTCGTGATTGCCGAGGACGTGGATAGCGAAGCCCTCACCACGCTCGTGGTGAACCGCCTCCGCACGCAGCTGAAGATTTGCGCTGTCAAGGCTCCTGGCTTCGGCGACCGCCGCAAGGCCATGCTCGAAGACATCGCCGTGCTCACGGGTGGCGTTGTCATCAGCGAGGAGAAGGGCCTCAAGTTGGAGCAGGCTACGCTCGATATGCTCGGCACCGCCGACAAGGTGACGGTCAGCAAGGACAACACCACCATCGTGGATGGCGCTGGCGATAAGCAAGCCATTGCCGACCGCGTAGCACAGATCAAGAACGAAATGGCCAATACGACCAGCTCCTACGACAAGGAAAAACTCCAGGAGCGTCTGGCTAAGCTCTCCGGCGGTGTGTGCGTACTCGAGGTAGGTGCCGCTTCCGAAACCGAGCAGAAGGAGAAGAAGGACCGCTGCGACGACGCACTCTGCGCCACTCGCGCTGCCATCGAAGAAGGTATCGTGACTGGTGGTGGCGTTGCCTTCATCCGCGCTCAGAAGGAGCTGGAAGGTCTGGAAGGCGAGAATGCCGACGAAACGACTGGTATCGCCATCATCCGCCGCGCCATCGAAGAACCGCTCCGCCAGATTTGCAAGAACGCAGGCGTAGAAGGTGCTGTCATCGTCAACAAGGTGCGCGAGGGCGAAGGCTTCTACGGCTACAACGCCAAGAACGATACGTTCTGCGACCTCCGCGCTGCTGGTGTCGTTGACCCCGCCAAGGTGGCCCGTGTAGCTCTGGAGAACGCCGCCAGCATCGCTGGTATGTTCCTCACGACGGAGTGCGTCATCTGCGATAAGAAGGAAGACAAGCCCGAGATGCCTATGGCAGCTCCCGGTATGGGCGGCATGATGTAGGACTTCGCGGTCGCTTTGCGACCTAGTGGTCGCTGCGCTCCCTAGTTTCATGCGGTCGCTGCGCGACCTAGTTTCAAGTTTCAGTCGGAAGCCTGCGGCTTCCTAGTTTCAACGCAGCCTTTGGCTGCTGGCTCGATAGTCGAATGACTGACATAAATATATAAGAAAGAGGCTGTGCCATTGCGGCGCAGCCTCTTTTTGGTGACAACTCATTGCAAGAGCAATGTACCGCACGTTGCTCGCAACGTGTGGCTCAGCGGACAGGGATTCAAAAGTATCCAATGAGAATGGACTCCGTACTCACACCTCGTAAGCAAGGTGTGGTACTATCATGGTAACTACTCAGGTCAAAGTAGTGAGGGGCCAAGGGAGTAACGTGAAAGTAC
>CAMBWV010000313.1 GCA_945871755.1 uncultured Bacteroidales bacterium | reverse complement strand
TCTTCCTACCGAATATATTAATATTGTATTTCTTCATCTCCATCCTCGAAGACTCTGGTTATTTGTCGCGCGCAGCCCTTTTGGCCGACCCCCTCTTCCGTCGCGTCGGACTACATGGTAAATCCTTTGTGCCGATGCTGATGGGTTTCGGTTGCAGCGTGCCCGCCGTGATGGCCACGCGCACTATCGAAAACCGCAAGAGCCGTCTGATGACTATGATGGTGCTTCCCTTTATGTCGTGCTCGGCGCGCCTGCCCGTCTATACCATTCTGAGTGCGGCCTTCTTCCCCGACCATGCCGCGTTGGTCATGCTTGGGCTGTACGGAGGAGGCATCCTAGTGGCCGCCTTGGTAGCCTCGGGACTGCAACGCCTCTTCCATCGCGGTGAGCAGAGCCATTTCGTCATGGAGATGCCGCCCTATCGAATGCCTGTGGCAAGTGCCATCCTGCGCCATACTTGGGAGAAAGGGCGCGAATACCTCCACAAGATGGGCGGTATCATCCTCGTGGCAAGCATCGTCATCTGGGCACTTGGTTACTTCCCCCATAGCGATGACCCCAATATCACGCCTGCCCAGCAGCAGGAACAGTCCTTGCTCGGACAGGTGGGCCATGCCATCAGCCCCATCATCGAGCCCTTGGGCTACGACTGGCACATGGGCGTGGGCCTCGTAGCGGGCACAGGTGCCAAGGAGTTGATGGTTACCTCGCTTGGTGTGCTCTACAATTGTCCCACCGATGCCGAAGCCGAGGCGGGCGGTGATGAAGAAGTGGCAGCCGCAGCCACCACCCAGCGATTGGGCGATGCCTTGCGCCAAAGCGGCATTACCGCAGCAGGTGCGCTGAGTTATTTGGTCTTCGCCCTGTTGTATTTCCCCTGTTTGGCCACGATAGCTGCTATCCGTGCAGAGAGCGGCCATTGGCGCTATGCCCTCTTCACCAGCGTTTATACCACTTGCGTGGCCTATGTCGCAGCCTTCTTGGTGTATCGAATAGCAATGCTCTGCGGATTGTAGGGGCCGTTTGCTACTTAATCTCTTAGAACCTACCTAATTTGACTATGTCTATGCGTATGCCCTCCTTCTTCCGCTTCTTCCTGTGTAGCCGTTGGAGTTTCCTTTTCGGTACTCTCACAGCGCTGCTGCTTGTGGGCATTGCTTTTGGCGTATATCGTTGTCAGGACGATGCGCCGCCCTTTGAGATTACCGACCAGTTGGGCGGTAATATCTTCCCCTCGGCCATTCTCAGTACGGCTACGACCGACACCCTCTTGATTCAGCCCATGGCCGCTCATTATGTGGGCAATCCCAAGTCGCCCTTCGCCATAGTGGTGCACAACCAGCGCGCAGATTCGCGTGTCAGGGTTGAACTGGCGGCCACCCCATTCTTCCCGCAAAGCGTTTCGGAATTTGTCCTGCCCAAGGCCGATACCGATTATACCATCTATCCCGAAGTGTTGTGGGACTACGAAAAATTGCGGAAGATAGAGCAGGCCCAACCCATCAATGTTGTGGCAACGGTTACGCTCGGGCGGCAGGAACTGGGCACCCACCATCGCACCATGTCTATGCGCTCGGTGGGCGAGTGTTTGTTGGGCTATTATCGTACGTGGCCTGGCGGCAAGCGCGGCTATCGCAACACGGGCATCCTCTTTGCCGCGTATGTCAATGAGGATCATCCGCAGATTGACGAGATTCTGCGCGATGCCCTCAATACGCGCATTATCCACCGCTTCCTAGGCTACCAAACGGGAACGGCTGCCTCTGTTGACAAACAGGTCTATGCGCTGTGGCACGTCCTGCAGCAGCGCAAGTTTCGCTATAGCAGTATCAGCAACACCAGCCTTTCGAGCAACGTGATATTCTCCCAGCGCGTCCGTCCCTTTAGCGATGCCTTGCGCTCTTCGCAAATCAACTGCGTGGATGGTAGCGTCCTCTTTGCCTCCTTGCTCCGAGCCATCAACATTACGCCTATTCTGGTGCGCACGCCGGGCCATATGTTCGTAGGTTATTATTCGGACAACAAGCGCAAAGACTTCACCTTTATCGAAACCACCATGATTGGCGATGTGGATCTGGACGACTATTTCCCCGACGAGAAGTTGGACTCTACGATGGTGGGCATGAGCCAGAAGCAAGCCTCGCGCATGACCTTCGACAAGGCCAAGCAATATGCCACTAACAATTACGAGAAGCACAAGAAGAAACTCCAGCAAGGTGCCCCTGGATATATGTTCCTCGAAATCTCCAAGCGGGTTCGCTCGCGCATTCAGCCGCTTGGCCTTTGAGGCTTTCTCTTGTCCTTTGCTCGCCTTTTGTACATCCTTTGCTCGCCTTTTGTTCATCCTTTGCAAGGGCGTGATGCAGTTTTCCTAGGACGGAGTGTCGTTCTTCTCCGAAAAAATCATTACTTTTGCAGGTCAAAATTTGATAAATAATGCTGGAAGAACCAGTTACCTCCCTTTGGGCGAGTGGTATTTCTTCCTTTTCAAAGACTAATAACCAAATCCCGATATGAATATTTCTTACAACTGGCTGAAAGAGTACGTTGATTTCAATCTTCAGCCGCAGGAAGTGGCCGAGGCGCTGACCTCCATTGGTTTGGAAGTGGGCGGCGTTGAGGAAGTTGAGTCTGTGCGCGGCGGTCTGAAAGGACTTGTCGTGGGCCATGTCCTCACTTGCGAGGCCCATCCCAATAGCGACCACA
>CAMBWV010000312.1 GCA_945871755.1 uncultured Bacteroidales bacterium | reverse complement strand
CCGGCTGCCCAGCCATTGTAAGTGGCATCGGCAGCGTGCACATTGTGCTCGGTTTGTTCGGCCACCAAAGCATCGTGGGGAGGACGCTCCAACTGGTCGCCGCCGCGGCGATATTCGTGCGTGGTGTGATACTCCAAAGAGAGTTTTGAGCGTTCGCCTGTGCGAAGGAAACTCCGCACACCTACGGTTTGTGACTTCAGTTCGGGCACTTCGGTGAAGCCATCGCCATTATCATCATAGCCCTTGCGGTTGCGGCTTTGTGCGTAGATGAAGGCACCCAACCGCTGGTTGTCACTCACGATGGAGCCGTTGAGAGTAGTGTTTTGGTCGAAGGCATTCGTAAGGCCGATGGACGTGAATGTATGTGCCACTTCTGCGCTGTTGTGCGAGGGGTCTTTGGTGATAATATTGATAGTGCCACCGATGGCAGAACTGCCGAAGAGCGCAGAACCGCCACCGCGCATCACCTCTACCCGTTCAATCATATTCGTAGGGATTTGCTCCAGGCCATAGACGCCAGCCAGCGCTGAAAAAACGGGGCGCGAGTTCATCAGGATTTGTGAATAATGTCCATCCAAGCCATTGATACGTACCTGTGTGAATCCGCAGTTTTGGCAATCGTTCTCCACGCGAACGCCTGGCTGGAAGTTCAGCCCATCGGCAAGGCAGGCGGCACCGACATTGTTCAGCAGTTTGCCGCTCATCACTTGTACAAGCGAGGCACTACCGCGGCGCAGCACCTCGTTCTTATTGCCTGTCACGACCACCTGTTCCAAACCTATCACGTCGGGCAGGAGCTCAAATTGTATTTCTACGGTGCGGTTGCGCACAACCACTACTTGCTGCGAGGCCGTCACATAACCAGCGGCAGATGCTTCAATGCGGTATGTGCCTTCGCGCAGATTCTTGAGAAAATAATGACCTGTGGCATCGGTTGTTGTCACGAGCGCCTCGCCCTTAGCGGGAATAAGTCGAATCGTACTATACGGCAAATGGTCGCCGCCTTTTTCAATTACGTGTCCTGTGATATGCGCGTCTGTTGGGGCGGGCGTTGTGGGTGTATGAGAAAGGGCACACCATCCCTTGGCCGACACGGAAAGTGCCAGCAACAAAGAAATTATTCTGTACATGGTTTTTGCTTGATTTTCTTAGAATGATATATATAAATAAGGTGTCCCGAGCAGAATGCGCGGAACGAGGATAAGGGTTCTTCTCAAACCCTGAAACAATGAGTCATTCTAGGAAAATACAGGCGGAGCGCGGGGAATCAGGCCATTCAGCACGACAGCAATCACAGACGCATCGGGAGTCCTCTCCCAATGCACCTTCACCACTAAAGGCTGGGCCGTCTGAACATATGCAATGGGAGGCGTGATGAGGGCAGCCCCCATTTGCATATAGGTGAATACTTGATGACTATTACCATGCTGGTGGGGCGCAGAATAAGGATGCGAGTGCGCCACCTTCTTGCCATCCACCCAGTGCGTATGCACATATACCGTACTACCTATATATAAATAGGCAAAGGCGCATAGTATCACTACGGACAATATGCGTGTGTGCAGACGATAATATGGATGGGAGGAAGCTGCCATCAAGTCAGACTAGTTTCTCGTTATTCTTTCACATCATAAAGGAACCAGCAAACGCTAGCCCCAAAAAAACACGGCAAAATTACAAAATATCAACCGTCTAGCAAAACCACCCCATCCCTTTAACCTTTTTCTATATGCATAACTGATCTTAAAGAAGCAAACAGGGCGGCTATCATTCAAGGTGATGAATCAGTGCGATAAACTACAGTAAATCACCAACCAAAACGGAGTGCCCAATGCACAACTTGGCCGCAAAACTACAAAAAAATCCCTCAAGTAGCGACCTAATCACGCCTATCACGACCGAAACGTAGCTTATTGCGCTGCCGCTCATGATGCCTTGCAGCGAAAAACCATCCTATTAAGATAAAAGGTGAAAGCAAAGCAAGGATATAAGCCAACATGGTTAATGCTTTCATTATGAATATCATTATCCATTCCATATCGTTATTGTAATTTTCATCACTAAAGATAAGTATTATAAGAATTTATCCGGCTCGTATTTATATAACGTCTAGGTTTACTTCGTATTCTATATCGTCATCATCCGAATAACTCATTAGTCGATGACTTGCTTCTAGGGAGTATTCCATGTAAGTTGCCCCTAAGAATCCACTTTTCTCCACCATTCCATCATCAGGCTCTAAACTTTCTTCAAACATATTCCTTCGGATTGCTTTCAATATCCTCTTATGAACACCAGGAAATTCATCACTGATGTACTCCGAATCTAGGAATTCTCCGTCTAATTCAGCGTCGTATAATCTATCATAACTGTTATCTGAAATCTCCATGATGAAGCTGGTTTCACCAGTTTCGTCAAATCCAAATACGCTGTAGGTAACTTCAATTTCTTGCATAGGTTGTTGAATATGTATATATCCGATATTTGTTTTGACAATTCATAGTCTCCTCTGAGAAACTCGCGAAAGAGCAAATGAAAAATAAAAAGAGAACCTCCGACGAAGTTCTCTTTACGTTTTATGGGGAGCCTCTTGTCGGATTCGAACCAACGACCCCGAGATTACAAATCACGTGCTCTGGCCAACTGAGCTAAAGAGGCGAGGTGGGTAAGCTCTCTGCATCGCGCCGCTACAACCAACTACCTTTGCTGCGGTCA
>CAMBWV010000311.1 GCA_945871755.1 uncultured Bacteroidales bacterium | reverse complement strand
TATATGTAGAAATGCCCTCTTCGGTGGAAGGTAAGCGCGCTCCGTTTTACCTGGCCGCCGAAGAATATATTGCCCATAATCTTCCCGAAGATGATTATTTGTTTACCTGGCAGATAGGTCCTACCGTCGTGATGGGTCGCCATCAGGTGGCGCATCTGGAGGTTGACCTGGACTTCTGTCGGGCCGAGGGAATCGATGTGATACGCAGAAAGAGCGGTGGCGGTTGCATCTTTGCAGACTATAATAATATAATGGTGAGCCGCGTCACGGGGAGCGGGCCTATCGAGCCCATCTTCCAGCAGTATGCCGAGGACGTGACGGCCTGTCTGAAGCGCCTGGGTGCACCCGTGGAGGTGGCGGGCCGCAACGATATCGTGCTGAACGGACGAAAGATTTGCGGCAACGCCTTCTACCATCTCAAGGACCGCAACATCGTACATGGCACGATGCTCTACGATACCAACGAGCGGCTGATGCAGGGCGCACTCACGCCCGACAAGGCCAAAATGTCGTCCAAGGGCGTGACCAGCGTGAAGTCGCGCGTGGGTTTCTTGAAGGACTACCTCAGTATCTCTGTGGGCGAACTGCGCGAGGAGTTGCGCCGCGGACTGACCGACCGCAGCATCCTTCTCACGGACGAGGATATTCAGTATATCAAGGCCATTGAGGCGGAGTACTACGACCCCGACTATCTATTCGGCAAGCAGAGCCGCGAGGACAAGTCGTGCGAGGCGCGTATTCCTGGCGTGGGCAGCCTGAACTTTCGGTTCAGCCTGATTGGCGACCGGATTGACCAGGTTAGCGTGCAGGGCGATTTCTTTGAGGAGGCCGATGCGCAATTTGTGTTCAAGGAGGCCCTTGTCGGTGTTGCTTTCCAGCCGGCTGCCATTGCCGAAGCCCTGCAGAAGTATCAGCCCGAGCGCGCCATCCGCGGTTTGGAGGCTGAGGCGCTTCGGAATTTACTCTTGAAGATGTTCTGATAACCTACCTATAGCAAAAATACCTAAAACCTATCCAATACTATGTCAGACAAGAGAACCTGTCTCTACCAGGAACATGTAGAGTTGGGTGCCAAGATGGTGCCTTTCGGCGGTTTTGAGATGCCGCTTCAATATTCCGATATTACAGACGAACACAATGCTGTGCGCCAGGCTTGCGGTGTTTTCGACGTGAGCCACATGGGCGAAGTCCTCGTGACGGGTCCCGAGGCCGAACGCTTCGTGCAGCACATCTTCACCAACGACGTGAGCGGTGCGCCCGTGGGCAAGATATTCTACGGCATGATGCTCCATGAAAACGGCGGAACAGTGGACGACCTCCTCGTCTATAAGATGGGTGAGACGCAGTTCTTCCTCGTTATCAATGCTGCCAATATCGACAAGGACTATGCCTGGATAGAAAGCCAAGCCAAGGCTTTCGACGTACAGACTGAGAACCAGAGTGAACACTACGGACAGCTGGCCATTCAGGGCCCGAAGGCCGAAGAGGTATGCCGCAAGGTGCTGGGCATGGAGTTGCAGGACATGGAGTTCTACCACTTCGCCACGCTGGAGAAAGATGGCGAGACCCTCATCGTCAGCCGCACAGGCTATACGGGCGAGGACGGCTTCGAGGTGTATGGCACGCATGCCTATATCGTTCGCGCTTGGCAGGCCCTGATGGCTTCGGGCGAGGTGAAACCCTGCGGCCTCGGATGCAGAGATACCTTGCGCTTTGAGGTGGGCCTGCCCCTCTATGGTGATGAATTGGGCGACGACATCACGCCCCTTGAGGCTGGCCTCGGCATCTTCGTGAAGTTGGACAAACCCGAGTTCGTGGGCCGCGAAGCCTTGGCCAAGCAGAAGGCAGAGGGCCTGACGCGCAAGATTGTCGGCATAGAACTTAATAGCCGCGCCATCCCGCGCCACGGCTACGAGGTGGTGGCTGCCGACAGCGAAGAAGTTATCGGCACAGTGACGACTGGCTACAACTCCATCTCAACAGGCAAGAGCGTTTGCATGGCGATGGTGCGCATAGACCATGCCAAACTCGGAACGCCTATCCGCGTTCGCATCCACAAGCGTCTGCACGAGGGCGTTGTCACCAAGAAACGTTTCTACGAGAAGAATTACAAGAAATAACCTAAACCTTAATCAAATTATAACTATGGCAAAAGTAATTGAAGGACTTTACTACAGCGAAAGTCACGAGTATGTAAGAGTAGAAGGCAATATTGGTTACATCGGTATCACGGACTATGCTCAGGAACAGCTGGGCAATGTGGTCTATGTGGACATGCCCGAAGAGGGTGACGAGGTGACTGCTACCGAAGATTTCGGTGCAGTGGAAAGCGTAAAGGCTGCCAGCGACCTTATCTCGCCCGTGAGCGGAACGGTGCTCGAAGTCAACGAAGCCCTTGAGGAACAGCCCGAACTGATCAACCAAGATGCTTTCGCTAACTGGATTATCAAGGTGGAACTGTCCGACCCCAGCGAACTGGAGAACCTGATGGACGCTGCCACTTACGATGCACAGTGTAAGTAACTTGGTCGCTTCGCGACCAAGTATATGAAACCCTGCGGGTTTCTAGATTCAATGGTCGCTTCGCTCCCTGGTTTCAACGAAGCCTTTCGGCTTCTGGCTCGATAGTCGTGTACACCATATTATATATAGGTATTTAGATACACCATATTATATATAGCATTGCACATACACCATATTATATATAGCATTGCACAT
>CAMBWV010000310.1 GCA_945871755.1 uncultured Bacteroidales bacterium | reverse complement strand
TCGCGGAAGCGTTGTTGCAGGTTCTCCACGAGGAAATCCTTCACGCGCAGTTCGGCATAGCGCGCCTTGAGTGCATCGCTCCATCCCATGGAGGGGAGTTGGTCAAGGCGGTGGAAAATGGTGTGCGTGCCGTGTTCGTAGGCCCAAAGGAAGTTCGTGAAGTCCTGTTGGGCCCCGGTCAGGTAGTTATTGCCGTCCCAGCGGCGTCCCCAAGTACCATCCAAGTCCCAGGGGGCCACACCGATGAGGTCGGGTACGGTTTCGCTCAACTGGTCGAAGTTGTAGAAGAACATGTTCTTGCCATGGTTGTCCGTGGCCAGCATCAATTCGATGAAGAGATAGTAATCCACGATATTGGCCTGCTCGAAATAGCGGCTGAAGTCCTTTTGGAAGTCAGCATCGCTGGAGGTGGCTGTAAAGTTGATGGCATTCCACAGCGGACCCCAGTCAATCTTCTCGTCCTCGTAGTCGGGGTATTTCACTTCGTAGCCACACCAACCCTCCTGTCTGTTGTTATTATAATAGGAGGAAGGCTGGGTCTTGGGGAAATAGTTGCTGCCCGAATTATGTCCCATGAACACCTCGTAACTCCAGTCCGTCGATTTGTAGAGCGAACCATGGATGGTGTCGGCCGAGGTGGCTGTGGCGGGAACGAACTTCTTGAGGCGAAGCTGCTTGCGGTCCATCTTTTCGGTGAAGCAATAGATGCCGTGGTATTGGCCGTTGAGGAATACCTCGACGAAGCGTCCGCGCGTGCCGTGCTTGGCCTTGGGCTCCCACTTCATGCGGCGCTGCAGGGGTTTGGTAGCGAAGTCGTTCCAGAGGTCAGTCGATACGCGGTTGCGCATGCAAGCCTTGTCGATGGCCATGGCGTCAAGAATCCAGTTGTTGTCGTTGCGCAGGGCGAAGTATTCGCGATCTACGCTGTTGCCATCGGCATCGCGCAGTTTGATGGCGTAACTCTTCTTCGCATAATTTTGTGCCGTGGCACCGCGATACTTGAAGGCGGCAATGACCAAGCTGTCGTAGGTGGCGATGTCGGGGTCTGTCACGCGCAGTTGGCCCGTTGTGTAGTAGCTACCGTTGCACGAACTCACGTTCACCTCCACCAGTGGCAGGTAGGTGAAGACGAGGGGTGCGGTGGCCACAGCCTGTCCGTCCTTGAGGATGGCCACGCTGCCGTCCTTCGCACACATGCCCGACGCGATGGTCACGTTGCCCTCGCTGTCGGCAGCCACGTTGTTGATGCTGACATTATATTGTCCATCGGTGCGTTTGAATTTGGCATAGACCGTGGTCGTCCAATCGCTTTCGGCATTCATCACCGCTGCGGGAACGGAGCAGTAATACATACCAGCCTTCGTGTCATAGACGAGGTCCTTACCCGCAATGCGCAGGCTGTCCACGTAGGTGCTCAACTGGCCCGAAGGTGTCGTTCCTCCGCCGCCCGAGCCGCCCGAACCGCTACCGCTGAAGTCAATGCCTTGGCCCTCGAGGTAGGTCTTGTGGCGCGTATCGTTGGAGAAGAACACGAAGGTGCTGCCTCCGTCCACATCGTAGAGGCCCACGCAGTGGTATGCGTTCAGGTTGTAGTCGTTCCAATAGAGATACTTGCTCTGCGAGGCGTCCGTCTGCGGCAGGTTGTCCAGTTTACCAATCGTATAGCCTGGGTATTGGTAGTCGGCGTAGTAGCCAAACTCCCAGATGTGCTTATTCGAGGCAAGTGAGCCGTAGGCCACGGTCAGCGGATATTTGCCCTCGTCGTTTGTCCAGAAGGAGGTGCTTACATAGTTGCCATCTTGGGTAAAGATGCTGATGCCCGAACCATTTTGCATGAAGTAGAACTTGGTGGGCTCGCTCTTGGCCTGCAGCACCTGCATACTGGTGCTCTCCACCTGCACGTACTGGCCCGAGCGGGCGTTTTGGATGGTGTAGAGAACGGGGTTGCTCACCTGCGTGGTCAGAACGATGGGCTGATGGAGGCCCGTGTTTTCCCAATAGAAACCGTCGGAGGTCACGCCAGCGTTGCCCGTGGGCTTTTCTGTGCCGCCGCCCGATTCTCCACCGCCTGTTGTGGCATTGCTGCTGATGCACTTGCCCTCCTCGTCGTAGATGTGGAAGTACTGGTTGGGCGAGTTGCCTATGGCGTAGGTGCCCACCAGTCCAGATCCGTCCGTGCGCACGTCAAAGCAGATGCTGCTGTTGCCCACGCAGGTGATATAGACGGAGCCGTTCTCGTTCTCGTGGAAATTCCATTTGCCATTGTTGTCCGTCACGCTCGTGGCCAACTGCAAACCCTTGGCTGTATATTCGCCCTTGTCGTTCGTCAGTCGCTCGTCCTTATAGACGATGTACTCGTTCGTGACGGCATTCTGGATGGTGTAGTTGTCGCGTCCGCCCTTTGCCTTGGTGATGACCCAATAACTGTCAGCACTGAGCGCGGAGGCCTCGGAATCGTAATAGATGAAGGGGGCCACGCTGTGCAGGCTGCCCACCATCATACTGCCGCTTTCCCAGAGGTCGCATACGAAATAATACTTGCCGCCGCTCGTGATGGAGAGGGTGGCGTTGAGCGAAACCGTCAGCACGAGACTGAGGGCGAGGAGGATTATCCGTTTCATTTGTGGTTGTTTGTGATTTTCAAGGTACTATCTGGCAGCCTATCGCCATGCCCCAAGAGGCGCAAAGGGCGGAGTCCACCTATCACCTGCAAATTTACTAATTATCT
>CAMBWV010000309.1 GCA_945871755.1 uncultured Bacteroidales bacterium | reverse complement strand
GGCGCAGGATGGTCAGGCCGCCGTAGCCGGAATCGAAGATGCCTATGGGGGACATTTTGTTAGGAGTTAGGAGTCTTATCCAATTAGGAATTAGGAATTAGGAATTAGGAATTAGTTTGGTGACTGATTCTGCAACTGCGGCGCAACTACTGCGTTCAGTTTTTGGAGCACAAAGGGAGCAGCGTCTTCCGTCACTGAGGGGTGGAGGAAGGGGTGTGTGCCTGCGGCCGTGTTGATAATACATTCGTAGCCGCGCTCCATACCTACGGTTTTGATGGCTGCATCCAGTTTTACGTAGAGCGGTGCCATGAGGTCGGCTTCGGCCTTGACGAGCAGGCTGTCGCACGAGCGGCGAAAGGCTATGCTCTTCTCCATTGCATCTTGCAGTTCGCGCTGACGTTTGAGCATGATGTTCTGCGGAAAGTCCTTTTGCCCTTGGAGGAAGTCGGCAAAGAGGCGCTTGAAGTTGGCTTCGTTGTAGGCAGCCTCCTTGTTATATTGCAGGCGGAGGGCATTGAGTTGTTCCTGCACCTGCGTGTATTCAGGCATAGAGGTGAGCAGGGAATCGTAGTCGAGGCGGCCGTACTTGATGGTGCTCTGTGCGCTCATGGCTAGGGCTGCCAGGGAGAGGAGGAGAAGGAGAATGTTGCGTTTCATAGGGGATGAATGTTGTTTTCGGAATTTGGGAAATGTAGTGCCACCTTCATGGGGGCGCGTAGTAGCGAGCGACTATTTGCGGGTGAAGGCATAGACCTTGACCTTCTTTCTGTCGTCGCAACTGCGATGGTCTGTTTCGAGTAGCGGTATGGCTGTGTATTGCGGATAGGCGCGCTCGAAATTTTTGATTTCGTCATCGCCTGTCACGAGGAGGCCGTTGAGCGGCATTTCGGGCGCTTTGTCGATGGGGATAATGCGGTCGCCCACATAGAAATTGATGGTGAAGGGGTGCATACGATTTGCTTCGAGCACATCTGTGCGGTAGGAATAGATGGTGCCCGCAGGCTGGATGCTGGCAATTTGGCGCGCAATGGCATAGTCGCTCTTGACGTTGAGCACCGTTGGCAGGTAGAAACCGTCCAGTGCGAAGAAGAGGGACAGTGTCATGCCCACGATGCAGAGCGGCCAAGCCTGGGGTTCGCGCTCGCGCTCGGTGCGGGTGGAGCGGATGAGGAAATAGCCCGCCATGGCAATGGGCGCAACGACGGCAGCCATGTGGAGCAGCGAGAGGTGGGACGTTTGGAGTTCCACGAGATAGGCCGCATTCTCGGCGGCATGACGCCCCGTGCCAAAGATGGTGGCGGGCACCCATCCCGCCCTGACGATGAGGAAGGCCAGTGTCAGCACTCCGCACAGCCCCACAAGGATGCGGCCGAAGAGTAGCAGCGTCTGCGGACGGCGGTTGCGCAACCACAGGATGCCTTCCGCCACATAATATGCCAGGAAGGGGTAGAGCGGCAAGAGGTAGGTGCTGCGCTTGCTCTTGGGAATGCAGTAGAACACGAAGATGATGACCACCGACAGCAGGGTGAACAGCCGCGCATCGTCCATTGCGCACAGGCGTTGCCACGAACCTTTGCACCATTCAACGATGGCGGTCCACCAGCCTCGGCTGGCGGCAGCGTCCTTCCTGCGATGGCGAAAGCGGCCCAGCAGGTGGCGACAACCGGCAGGCAAGAGCAGGAGCAGAATCAGGGTGAAGGGAAGAAAACCCGTGAGGACGGTCTGCACGTTGTACGTCCAGGGGTTGATGTGGCTGGCATAGGTCATCTTGCCGAGGAGACGCAGCACGTTTTCCTCGTAGATGAGGTCGAGAAAACGCTGTCCGCCATGCGGTTCGGCGTAGGCCAGCGCATACCATCCAAAGAGCGGCAGGAGGGAGAAGGCGGCGAGCAATGACAATCGCCATGTGGCATACCAGAAACCGCGTCCGCGCATGAGCAGATACACACCCACCACAGCGCAGGGCAGCAATACGCCCACGGGGCCCTTCGTCAGGGCAGCCCCACTCAGACAGAGCCATGCCAGCAGGGGGATGCCGCGCTCGTGGCGCTCTGTCCAGCGATACATTGCCAGCAGCGCACCCACCATCAGGGCTGCCAAGAGCATGTCCACACGGCAGGCCATTCCCGCGCGGTGCACTTCGAAGTTGGCCAGCGTGATGCCCGCCGTGAGCAGTGCCAGCGTGACGCCGCGGCGCCGCGCATAGAAGGCATAGACCCCCAGCGTCATGAGGCTCAAAGCCAAGGCAGAGGGCAGGCGCGAGGTGAGTTCGTTGACACCGCCCGCAAGGGTGCTGATGCCCGCAATGAGCCAGTGGAGAAGGGGCGGTTTGAAGGCAATCTCGTCGCCATTGTTGACGGGGAGAATCCAGTTGCCATGCTCAATCATTGAATAGGCAACGATTGCTTCGCGGGGCTCGCCGCGCGTATTGAAGAGCGTGTCGCCCAAGAAGAGGAAGAGCGACAGCAAACAGACGATACAGAGGGCGTAGAGGCCAGTGCGTTGACGCATATATATTCTATAAATTCGTTTTTCAGTGGAGCCTGAAATGGAAGGGCAACCCCAACGGGAAACCATTGTTTCAAGGCCATGTTTTTGCAAAATTACAAATATCAGGAGGATGGACAAAATTTCCCGTGAATTTCAGGTTGAGAAAGTGGTTTTTTGGAAGTTCTCATTGAAGGTAGGTTCTATAAATTAGTTTCAATGGAAGGTAGGGTTTCTATTCTGCTTGGA
>CAMBWV010000308.1 GCA_945871755.1 uncultured Bacteroidales bacterium | reverse complement strand
GGCGCGTCAGATTGGCATTGTGCTGACGGGGCGTATTGAGGTGCCGCATTTGCGGGTGCGCGATGTGGTGGAGGCTGGCCGCATGCCCTATACGGGTGTGACGGGACGGCTCAGTGCTGCGGACCGCGAGCGTGTGGCTGAGGCGATGGCCCTTACGCGAACCACAGCCTTTGCCGAGCGCACCGTTGACAGCCTGAGCGATGGCGAGCGACAGCGCGTGCTGATTGCAAAGGCGCTGGCGCAGGACACGCCGATTATCCTCTTGGACGAGCCCACGGCTTTCCTGGATTTTGCTGCCAAGGCCGAACTGATGCAGCTGCTTCGCCGCCTGGCCCACGAGCACGGCAAGGCCATCCTCCTGAGTACGCACGACCTCGAGCTGGCCTTCCAGACCGTTGACCGCCTCTGGTTGCTTGCCCCCGAGGGCCTTGTCGAAGGCGATGCGCGGCAGCTGATGGAGAGCGGCCAACTTGCCGAATTCTTTGCGGCTCAGGGATTGGTGTTTGATAGTCACAATGGGCGGTTTCGTTTGCGTGGATAGTCCCCTTTCTTTATTATTTGATAAAAATTCTCCCCACTATGATAGTTTGTATTGCCGAGAAGCCCTCCATGGGTGCTGACATCGCCCGCGTTTTGGGTGCGACCAGCCGCCGCGAGGGCTACTACGAAGGCAATGGTTACCAGGTGACATGGACCTTTGGCCACCTGTGCGAACTGAAATATCCCGAAGACTACCTCCCCGAATGGAAGCGGTGGTCCTTGGGCCAGTTGCCCATGATTCCGCAGCGCTTTGGCATCCGCCTGAAGGACGACAAGGGCGTGCAGCGTCAGTTTGCCGTCATCGAGCGACTGATGGCCGATGCCGAATACATCGTGAACTGCGGCGATGCTGGGCAGGAGGGCGAACTCATCCAGCGATGGGTGATGCAGAAGGCGGGCGTGAAATGTCCCGTCATGCGCCTTTGGGTGTCGTCGCTCACGGAGGAGAGCATCCGCGAGGGCTTTGCCAACCTCCAACCGCAGGACAACTACCAAGGCATGTACGAAGCGGGCCTTTGCCGCGCCATTGGCGACTGGCTGCTGGGCATGAACGCCACCCGCCTCTACACCCTCAAATACGGCAACCCCGGCAGAGGTGTGCCGCCCCTGAGCATCGGACGTGTGCAAACGCCAACGCTGGCCCTCGTGGTGCGGCGCGGACTGGAAATCGAGCACTTCAAGCCCGAGCCCTATTGGGTGCTCACCACCAAATATCGCGACGTGGTCTTCACCGCCCAGCCTGCGGGCAAACAAACGGAAGCGGCCGCTGAGAATGCCAATGGCGAGACCAGCGCTGCGGCCGACCGACGCATGGCCTTTACCTCCGAAGAGGAGGGACGCGCCGCCCTCGAACGGGTGAAGGATGCGCCCTTCACGGTGAACGACGTGTCGCGCAAGAATGGCACGGAAGCCCCGCCCCGCCTCTTCGACCTGACCGCCCTGCAAGTGGAGTGTAACAAGAAATTCGGCTATTCCGCCGACCAAACGTTGGGCATTATCCAGGGACTCTACGAGAAGAAATACACCACCTATCCCCGCGTGGACACCACGTACCTGACCGACGACATCTACCCCAAGTGCGCGGGCATCCTCAACGGCATTGCGAGCATCTACGGCGAACTCTTGCAGCCCCTGCGCGGCGCAAAATTGCTGAAGCGCAAGAAGGTGTTCGACAATTCCAAGGTGACGGACCACCACGCCATTATCCCCACGGGCGTCTCTCCTGCTGCCATGACGGACATGGAGCGCAATGTCTATGACCTGCTGACACGCCGCTTCATTGCTATCTTCTATCCCGATTGCAAATTTGCCACGACGACAGTCTTGGGCGAGGCGGCCGAGATTGCTTTCAAGGCAACGGGCAAGCAAATCCTCGAACCGGGTTGGCGCAACGTCTTTGCCAACACCCAACGGGCGGAGGACGAGAAGGCGGAGGCGGAAGAGGAGCGCGTACTGCCCGCTTTTGTCAAGGGGGAGAGCGGCCCGCACCAGCCCGACCTCGCACAGAAGTTCACCCAACCGCCCAAGCCTTACACGGAGGCCACGCTGCTGCGCGCCATGGAGACTGCGGGCCGCATGGTGGAGGACGAAGAATTGCGCGACGCGCTCAAGGCCAACGGCATCGGCCGCCCTTCCACCCGCGCTGCCATCATTGAAACCCTCTTCCGCCGCGGCTACATCCGCCGTCAGCGCAAATCGCTCTATGCCACGCCTACGGGCATCGAACTCATCGAACTCATCCACGAGGAACTGCTCAAGAGCGCGGAACTGACGGGACGCTGGGAGCGGAAGTTGCGCCAGATTGACCACGGCGAGTATAGCGCGAAGCAGTTTGTAGATGAACTCAAACAGATGGTCAACGACATCGTGCGCGAGGTGCTGAGCGACAACAGCCAGCGCCGCGTGTCTGTCTCGCCCACAGCCCAACAGCAATCTCTCCCGCCCGTACTGGAGAAGGCGCGCGCCGCCCAAGAGGCAGAACCTGCGAAGCCCAAGCGCAAAATCATCCGTGCGGGCAGCACCTGTCCCGTCTGCGGCCAAGGCAAGGTCATCAAGGGCCACACGGCCTACGGTTGCTCCCGCTGGCGAGAGGGCTGCGACTTCCGCAAGCCGTTCAAGGAGAGTTAGGATTCGGCGAGGTGTCTTGTTCTCATTGCAAGGCAAGAGGGAGTAACGTGAAAGTACCGCACCTTGCTTGC
>CAMBWV010000307.1 GCA_945871755.1 uncultured Bacteroidales bacterium | reverse complement strand
CTTAAACGCTTGTCAGCTACAAGTGAACAATTGCGAAACTTGTATATATAGCACCTTCCTTGGATGGGAAGGTTGGTTGTTACGACTGGCTCGTCAGTTTCATAGGAGAAACTTTCGCTGAAGGTCCTGCAAAGTTAGATAAAAATTCATTACCTTTGCGCTATGGCAGATAAGTTAACAATAAAATGGGGCTTCATCGGTTGCGGTGAAGTGACCGAAAAGAAGAGTGGCCCGGCCTTTTCGCAGATAGAAGGCTCGAGTGTTGTGGCCGTCATGGGCCGCAAGGTTGATAAGACAAGGGCTTATGCCGAGCGTCATCATATTCCACGCTGGTACACCGACCCGCAGCTGTTGGTGGACGACCCCGAGGTGAACGCCATCTACATTGCGACTCCGCCCTCCACGCATGCCACCTTTGCCATTATGGCCATGAAGGCTGGCAAGCCCGTTTATGTGGAGAAACCCATGGCATCGAACTATGAGGACTGCTGCCGCATCAATCGTATTTCGGAACAGACGGGTGTGCCCTGCTTCGTGGCTTACTATCGCCGATACCTGCCGTACTTCCAGAAGGTGAAGGAACTGGTCAAGGGCGGTGCCGTAGGTAACGTTATCAATGTGCAGATACGCTTTGCCGTGCCGCCGCGCGACCTTGACTACAACCGCTCGAACCTCCCTTGGCGCGTACAACCCGACATTGCGGGCGGTGGCTACTTCTACGACCTGGCTCCGCACCAGATTGATCTGCTTCAGGAAATGTTTGGCCCCATCACGCAGGCGGAAGGCTATACAGCCAACCGCGGTGGCCTCTACGAATCGGAAGATACGGTGAGTGCTTGTTTCCAGTTTGCCGATGGACTGCCTGGCTCGGGCTCGTGGTGCTTCGTATCGCACGATTCTGCCCGTGAGGACCGCATTGAAATCATTGGCGACAAGGGGCACTTGGCCTTCAGCGTATTTACCTACCAACCCATTGTGCTCCAGACGCAAGAAGGACGGCAGGAAATCGTCATTGACAATCCGCCCTGCGTGCAGTTGCCGCTCATTCAGCTCATCGTAGAGCACCTCCAAGGCAAAGCCATTTGTACGTGCGACTGCGTATCGGCCACAGGTGTCAACTGGGTGGTTGACCGCATCCTTGGTAAATTCTAAACCGTCCCTACATTCCACTTTCATCCGCATGTTCTCCCCCACCCTCCTCCGTTTTTCCATCCTCATAGCCATGCTGTGGGGATGTGGCGGTTTTTGCCTGGCGGAGGAGCCGGACACACTCATTACCTCCGACACGCTCCTATACGCTGGAGGTGTAGAGCACCAGAAGAGTGGACGCAAGAGGCCGAAACGGAATCTCATTCAGCAATTCTTCAAAGCCTTCTCCGACCTTGATACCACGTACATTGAGCCCAACTTCTACAATTACGCGGCCATGGCCCAGCATACCACCTTCCTGCAAGTATATCGCTTGAAGGCGAGGGATGAGATGGGACACATACAGTCGTTGCAGTTCACGCCCAAGGCCAATCAAAGCATTGGTCCCTACTTCGGTTGGCGCTGGATATTCCTAGGTTATACCTTCAACATAGGCAAGCGCACAAAGGTGGGCAGCGGCACGGAACTGAGCCTCAGCCTTTATAGTTCGATGCTAGGCTGCGACCTGATGTACATTCGCAACAAGGACAACTTCTACCTCAATCGTATTCGTGGATTTGGCGAGTACGATAAAATATTTCGCCCTCAGCATTTTTCGGGGCTTACGACCAAGACGTTGGGCTTCAATGTTTACTACGTGCTCAATCATCGAAAATTCTCCTATCCCGCTGCCTTCGCCCAAAGCACCGTGCAACTGAAGAGTTGCGGCTCGTGGATATTCGGCTTCCGATTTGATGCACAGGAGTGGGCTATCAACCACAATAAGTTGCCCGCCTATCTACTGTCGCCCAACGAAGAAATGGACTCGCCAGGCCTGCTGGATGAGATGCGCGTGTCGAGTATCAATTACCGTAACTACAGCCTCAGCGCAGGCTACGCCTACAACTGGGTCATCGTGCCACGCCTCACGTTTTCCATCAGTCTTATGCCGAGCATTGGTGTCAAACAGATGAAGGGCGAGCGCGTCAATTATGACTCGTTCTGGAACAACGTGACCAAAATGAACGTGGATTTCATTGCCCGCGGCGCTTTGGTGTGGAACAATAGTCGTATATTTGCTGGTATCTCGGCGGTGAGCCATTTCTATGATTACCATCGCGACCACTTTTGGTACAACAATAATATCAACTTCTTCAACCTGTATGTGGGCTTCAATTTCTCGAAGCGCAAACAGTATAGCGCGGTCGCTCCGCGACCTTAGTTTCAACGGTCGCTCCGCTTCCTAGTTTCAACGGAAGCCTGCGGCTTCCTAGTTTCAAAGTTTCAACGCAGCCTGCGGCTGCTAGCTCGATAGTCCTTTAGTTAGAAGTTAGGAGTTCCTTTCAATGAGGACGAACTCCTAATATTCTCTCCCAACTCTCAATTCCTAATTCCTAATGGTTGCTCCGCAACCTTAGTTTCAACGGTCGCTTCGCAACCTAGTTTCAACGGAAACCTGAGGCTTCCTAGTTTCAAAGTTTCAACGCAGCCTGCGGCTGCTAGCTCGATAGTCAAATTAGCGAAAATTCCTAATTCCTTCTATATAACAACCTGTTTTTTACCCAACGGAAATGGGGAAAGGCGGACGTGCGCGCCCTGAAAGGGCAACCCGCGC
>CAMBWV010000306.1 GCA_945871755.1 uncultured Bacteroidales bacterium | reverse complement strand
GGCGCGCCACCGTCATCCTATATAATACTGGTGCGCCTGCGCAACGCCTGCGAGTGACCCTGCGCGGTATGACTGGCCGAGGGGAAATGGTGAGTTTCGATGCCTGCGGTTTCTAACCCTTTGCGGGGACGCGCTCGCTCCACTCCTTTTCTTGCAGGCCATAAAAAAAGCAGCCCGCAGGCTGCTTAGATGTCCGAGTCTTGCGTTTCAAGATTCCGCATCAGACCCTCGTATTTGGCGCGCTTGACGGCGCTGCCGCGAAACAGTTCGCGGTATGTCTCCACCGTCATGGCGCGCCATTCTTGTGCACTGCGACAGAGCAGGGCAGGGCGCGGGCGCAGTTCCTCGGGGATGGCATCGGCGGGCAAGGGATGCGCGTTGTGCGGACACACCTCCGCACAACGGTCGCAGCCGTAGAAACAGCGCGAAAGGGCCGCGCGGCGCGCAGGGGTATGTTCGTCGCAGTCGGGAAAAGCACCGCGGTGCTCACTGCTCAGAGACGACAGGCAGCGGCGGGCATCCAGTCCTCCGCCTCCCAAGGCCCCGCCCGGACAGGCCGCCAAGCAGCGACCGCACCGCAAACATTCCTCCGCGGGAGGCAAGGGCGGCACAGTGTCTGCCGCCACCTCGGCCTCCGCCATAGGAAACGGCGCGAGCCATTCGCCCAAGACAACGCACGTGCCGTGCCCGCGGACAGAAATCAGACCGCTGCGCAACCACCGCCCTACGCCTGTGCGCCACGCCCAATAACGTTCGTCAACGGGGGCCGTGTCGCAGCAGATGCGGCCATCGCAAGCGGGGTCGAAACCAAGGAGGCGCACCATCTGGCGAAGCCGATTCTTCACCACATCGTGGTAGTCGCTGCCCAGGGCATAGCGCGACAATCGCAGCGCATCGGGAGCGAACGACGGCTTCATATCGTAGGGCAACGCCACCGACACCACCGTGCGCGCCGAAGGCTCTACCAGCCGCGGGTCGCAGCGAAGGGCGTAGTGGCGAAGCAGATAGGACATCCCAGCATCCCGACCCACGTCCAGCCAAAGCCGTACTGCCACCTGCCGCCAGTCTGCAACAGGAGCAACGGGCGTCATACCACAGGCGATAAAACCACACTGCGCCGCCGACTCTTTCAGCCGGTGGCGCAGTAGGGAAACAGGATAGGGCTTCACGCTTTTATGAAATTAGGAATGAGGAATGAGAAATTAGGAATTTGTTCAATGAGGAATGAGAAATTAGAAATGAGGAAAGAGGATTTTGTTTCCGATAATTCTCCTCTAAATTCCTCTAAAATCCTCTAGCATCCTCTAAAATCCTCGAGCAGGCGCCGAGGCCCAGACTATCGAACTAGCAGCCAAAGGCTGCGATGAAACTAGGAAGCCGCAGGCTTCCGTTGAAACTTGAAACCAGGCCGCGAAGCAGCCGTTGAAACTAAGGGAGCGCAGCGACCGCAAAGGCAGGCCGCAAAGCGACTGCCTAGAGGTCCTGTCCGATGTCGCTGCGGAAATATTTCTTCTCGAATTGCACTTCCTGCGCGCCCTTCATCGCCTGGGCCAGTGCCTCGGCCTTATCCTTGCCGTACGCACTCACGGCGATGACGCGGCCGCCAGCGGTGACCACCTGGCCATCCTTCACGGCCGTGCCCGCATGGAAGGTGACGCAGCCCTCGGGATGTAGGCCCGTGATGGGAAATCCTTTCTCGCAAGCCTCGGGATAGCCGCCCGACACGCACATCACGCAAACCGCCGCGCGCTCGTCGTGCTCCACCTTGCATTCGTCCAGACGGCCCTCCGCCACTGCCTGAAACAGTTCCACGATGTCCGTTTTCAGACGCAGCATAACCGTTTCCGTTTCGGGGTCGCCCATACGGCAGTTGTATTCAATCACCTTGGGGCCGTCGGCCGTATTGATAAGGCCGAAGAAAATGAAGCCCTTGTAATCCAAATCGTCCTTGGCCAGACCCTCCACCGTGGGACGGATGATTTCGTCCTCTACACGCTGCATCCAAGCCTTGTCGGCAAAGGGCACGGGCGAAACGCTGCCCATACCGCCCGTGTTGAGGCCCGTGTCGCCCACGCCAATGCGCTTGTAGTCCTTGGCCTCGGGCAATATCTGATAGTGGCGGCCATCTGTGAGCACGAACACCGAGCATTCAATGCCGCTCAGGAACTCCTCGATGACCACGCGGGCCGAGGCGTTGCCAAACTTGCCACCGAGCATATTCGCCAACTCCTGCTGGGCCTCCTCAAGGGTATCCAGGATGAGCACACCCTTGCCAGCGCAAAGGCCGTCGGCCTTGAGCACGTAGGGAGGTTGAAGGGTTTCGAGGAATCGTTGTCCGGCCTCAAGTTGTGTGCCGTCGAAGGTTTCGTAGGCCGCCGTGGGAATGCCGTGGCGCTTCATGAAGGCTTTGGCAAAATCCTTCGAACCTTCCAACTGCGCCCCTTGCTGCGAAGGACCAATGACAGGGATGTGGCGCAAGTCCTCGCGCGTAGCAAAATAGTTGCTGACGCCCTTCACAAGTGGGTCTTCGGGGCCAACCACAAGCATGTCAATGCTCTTCTCAAGCGCAAACCGAGCCACGCCCTCAAAGTCGTCGGCCTTCAGACCGTCCACATTGATGGCCACCTCGGCCGTACCAGCGTTGCCAGGAGCCACATAGAGGGTTTCTTCCAGCGCACTCTGCGCAATCTTCGAAGCCAAAGCGTGCTCTCGGCCTCCGCTTCCAATGAGTAGGATATTCATATGATT
>CAMBWV010000305.1 GCA_945871755.1 uncultured Bacteroidales bacterium | reverse complement strand
ACACAGGGGCTACTGGAAATAGACGCGCTTCACGCGTTCGCTGATGCCCGTGAGGATTTCGTAGGGGATGGTGCCGAGGCGGTCGCTCAGTTCGGTGACGGGCAGGTGGTCGCCGAAGATTTCCACGCTGTCGCCTTCGTGGCAGGGGATGTCTGTCACGTCAATCATGCAGACGTCCATGCAGATGTTGCCGACGTAGGGGGCGCGCTGTCCGTTGACGAGGCAGTAGCCGCAGCGGTTGCCCAGGCGACGGTCCAGTCCGTCGGCATAGCCAATGGGTATGGCGGCGATGCGCGAGGGGCGGTCGAGGGTGGTGCGGCGCGAGTAGCCCACCGTGTCACCCGCGGGGATGTCGTGAATCTGGAGGATGGTGGTGCGGAGCGTGGCTACGTTGTGCAGCACGCGGTTGTCGATGGGGTCAATGCCGTAGAGGCCGAGGCCCAGGCGCACCATGTCCAACTGCCGCTCGGGGAAACGCTCGATGCCGGCCGAGTTGCAGATGTGGCGAAGAATCTTGTGGGGGAAGGCAGCGCAGAGCATGCGCGAGGCTTCGTCGAAGAGTTGGAACTGGTGGGCCGAGAAGTCGTCGAAGGCTGGGCTGTCGCTGCCCACGAAGTGCGAGAAGACCGACCGCGGCTTGAGGGCAGTCTGGTGGAGCAAGCGGTCGATGAGCACGGGGATGTCCACCTTGGGGTCGAAACCGAGGCGGTGCATGCCCGTGTCCAGTTTCAGGTGAATCGGGAAGTCCGTCACGCCCTCGCGGTCGGCAGCCTTGATGAGCGTCTCCAGCAAAGCGAAGGAATACACCTCGGGCTCCAGGTGATAGTGGAAGAGGGTGCTCATCGTTGAGCGCTCGGGATTCATGATGATGATACCCGCCGTGATGCCTGCCTGCCGCAGTTGCACGCCCTCGTCGGCCACGGCCACGGCCAGATAGTCCACGCCGCGCTCTTGCAGCGTCTTGGCAATCTCCACGCTGCCCACGCCGTAGCCCGACGCCTTGACCATACACACCATCTTCGTTTCGGGGCGCAGGTGCGAACGATAGAAGGCCACGTTCTCCGTCATGGCTTCGAGATTTACCTCGAGTGTAGTCGTGTGGATGCGCTGCGAGAGGTGGGCCGATATTTGTTCGAATCCGAAATCGCGGGCGCCCTTGATGAGAATCAGTTCGTTGGCCAGCGTATCGAGCACTCCGCTCTCCAGCAGGGCCTCGGTCGTGGGATAGCATTCCGTGGCGATGCCCGCGAAGGCCGTCTGGTGGGCCATAAGGGCCTTGCCGACGCCGATGAGGCGGTCCACGCCGCGCGCTGTCACCATCTTGCTGACCTGCTGATAGAGTTCGGCTGGCGCGATGCCCGTCTGCTCAATGTCCGAGAGGATGAGCGTGGAATGGGTGTGCTGTCCGGACTGGCGGCGGTGCAGGAAGTCGAGGGCAATGTCCAGCGAATTGATGTCGGAGTTGTAGAAATCGTTGATGAGGGTCGTATGGCGCACGCCGTCCTTCACCTCCAGGCGCATGGCCATGGGTTCCAGTTGCTGTAGGCGTTGGTCCACTTCCTCAGGTGTTAGACCTAGGTGGAGGGCCGCCATGAGCAGGTGGCAGCAGTTTTGGATAGACGCCTCGTCGGCAAAGGGCAGTTGCACGGTGTGCTTCGACTCCTTATATATATAGGTGAGGTGCGTGCCCTCTTCAAGGGGCGTGATGTCGCTGACGTAGAGCGGTGCGTGGGTGTCCATCATCGACCAGCAGAGCCGCTCGCCGCGAAAATCCATTTGCTCCACACATTGGCGCACGAGGGCGTCGTCGCCGTTGAAGACAAGGGCCTGTGCATCGCGGAAGAGGCTGAGTTTCTCCCGACACTTCTCCTCGATGCTGGCAAAGTTCTCCTGATGGGCCGAACCGATATTGGTCATAATGCCGAGGGTCGGTTGGATGATGGCGCGCAGGGATTCCATCTCGCCAGGCTGGGAGATGCCTGCTTCAAACAGGCCCGCCTGGCTCTGCTCGTTGAGGAGCCAAACGCTGAGGGGCACACCGATTTGCGAATTGTAGGAGCGGGGGCTGCGGGTGACGCGCAGGGTGGGCGAAAGCACCTGATAGAGCCATTCCTTCACCACGGTTTTGCCGTTGCTGCCCGTGATGCCGATGATGGGCAGGTCGTATTCTTCGCGGTGACGCTCGGCCAGGCGTTGCAGGGCGCGCAGGGGAGAGAGCACACGCAGGAAGGCCGCTTGCGGGAAGCGCAGGGCGAAACTTTCGGGTACGTCTTCAACCACAAAACTCCGCACACCGCGGCGATAGAGGTCGTCGATATATTTGTGACCGTCGCCCTGGCGTGTGCGCAGGGCAAAGAAAAGGGTGGTCTCGGGAAAGGCCAGCGACCGGCTGTCGGTCAGCAGTCGGTCAATCTGCGTTTCGGCGCGTCCGAAACGCTGGGCACCGATAAGTGTCGCTACTTTTTCAAGAGAATAAAGCATGGCGATTTATTGATAGTTGTTGTTGTTTTTATATGCTATACCGTTGTTTTTGTAAGCCATATTGTTGTTTCTTCAAGCCATATTGTTGTTTCTTCAAGGGTTATTCTCGTTGCCCCACAACTGTGGTGCAGTTGCCCCACAATTGTGGTGCAGTTGCCTCACAGCTGTGGTGCAATTGCCCCACAGCTGTGGGGCAACGGGAATGACGGCGAGACGAACAGCTTCCTTACTTTTGGAAATGGCGAAACTGGTTGGAAATTTGGAATTAGGAA
>CAMBWV010000304.1 GCA_945871755.1 uncultured Bacteroidales bacterium | reverse complement strand
GTGGTGACGACATCGCCGCCCACTTCATCGCGGCGCGACACATAGACACCGCGCTCCAGCAGTAGATGGTTAATCGTGAACGAGGCTATTTTCTCCATAGTGTGTGCATATTTGCGTTGGGAATGTTTGTGTTTCGTCCTCCCTCCCTCCGTCCTTCGCCCTCACCTCACTGTGCCGATAGGGCGCACGAGGAGAGGAAGAGAGAGGAGGACGATGAGAAACAATGATTTTGTGCGGCAAAAATACAAAATCCCATTGATATTCTTGGCGAAAATCCCCAAATATTTCTCTTTTTGCCCCTTCTCAATACTTGTTTGGGCGATGATGCCGACCGCGAGGAGGGAGAGGTACAGGCGAATGGAGATTAGAAATTCATGGTGCGCCATGTGTCGGCCATGTTAGAAGAGGCCGTCGTAGAGGGCGTTTGCGGCTTGCGCATCTTGAGGGTTTCGGCGCGCGAGGAGACTTCACGCGCGAGGAAGCTGGCGAGATCGCCGAAGTAAACTTCTCCCCCCGTCATTTGCAGACCTTTTAAGAGGTAGTAGGTGAAAAGTCCGTGCCCCTCTTCTGGCAGACACTGCGCTGTCTCGTTGCCCTGAGCAGCGGAGAATACCACCATGTTTCCCTCTGAAATTACGCCCTCTTCAGCAGCAATGTCCACGCCGCGCAGACCTTCGTTGACGCTTTCGTTGTCGCGGTTTACGCCGCTGAAGCAAGCATCGAGGAAAACGGAGGTTTGCGAGAAGGCGAGTTGCCCGATGCGGCTATAGAAATCATCGAGCGAAATGCCATACTGCGGCTTTGTGCCGCGCACATCAGTGGGGAGAATGTACGCCTTGTTTTTATTCTGAACGTCAGGAACACCATGCCCTGCATAATAAACTATGAGGCGTTTGCCCTCGCGGTTGGGAATGTTTTCCAGCCATCCCAGCTCGTCCTCCAGAATCAGCTGCTTCGTAGCATCTTCGCAGATGTGGATATTCGTGGCAGGAATGCCAAGCGTACGCTCACAGTATTGGGCAAAGACGCGGGCATCATGGATGGCAAAGGGGACTTCGGAGACGAAACGATAGTTCTGATTGCCGATGACGAGGGCATACATATTATGGCGCATACCATAGCTTTGGGGAATAATGCTATCGACCTCAGAAGTAAGGTAATCATAATCAACTACTAAAGCCTGATTAGCCCCTTCGCGATAGCGCGTCAGTGCGTTTTTGCTCAGGCCGTAGGTGTGGCAATTGCCTGTGTTGATGAGGCTGGGGAGACGGCGAATCTCATAATCATAGAGCGAATGACGCACGGAGCCATCTATCTTCACTTCTGAGGCAAAGACATAAGAGCCGAGGTTGGCTGTGGGACTCACCTCAATAGAGCGCAGACCAGAGCAGTTGATGAAGGCTTGGTCTTGCACAAGACACTGGTCAGGAATCTTCACTGATGTGATGGACCGACAGTTGGCAAAGGCGATGGTGCCTATCTTTCGGATGGAATTGGGCAGTGAGATACTGGTGAGGCGTTCGCAATTATAGAAAGCTCCCCACTCAATAGAATTGACGGAGAAATCTTCAAAGACGACTTCGCTAAGTTTCGACATATTGGCAAAGGCACACGATCCAATGCTGCTAACACCTTCAGAAATGCGGACATTGCGAACATCGAGCCCCATTTTTATCCAGGGAGCTTTGTGTTTCTGTGTATTGTAGTCCTCCATAGGAATTCGGTAAACATTCTTGGAGATATTGCTAATGACGAGCGTTTTTCCGTCAAAAGTCCATCGAAGGTCTTTTCCGCAAGTACCCTCAATAATGCCTTGAGCCAGAGTGCTGATGCTGCAACAGCAAGCAACGATGAGAGCAAACAAATATCTTTTCATGACTTTTTTAGTTTCAGGTTACAAAAGTAGGCTACCAAATATAAGAAAGCGTCACGCGTTTAGAGGTCTCGCTGAATTTGAATTTCTCGTTTCCATATATTTTCTTCTCAGCAGACTTGATGGTGTAGTTGCCATGTATCACCTCATAGCCCAGACCGATGTTTCTCCAGCTGATGCGCAGTCCCCAATTAGTGGTTAATCCGTGGCCCCAAAGAATCTTGCTACTTCCGCTCACACGCTCGAAATACGTTTCTTCGTAGCTGTTTTCAGCATTATTCTCGGTCTTTGCAAGCAGATTGAGGTCTTGCTGGTCGTTGCCTCGCATCCAGAAGAGCCCTATACGGTAGCCGATGGTGAAATAGGCTTGCAAACGCAGGTGTGCAGCCTGCACATTTTCCAATGGTGTCAGAGGAGCTACCGTGATAGCTGGACCTAAGTGCATGGCATAGGCGAAGCTGTACATTTCCGAACCCCAAGGGACGTATTGGTATTCATCGACGCTGTCTTCTACGCGGAAGGTATGACGGCTGTCGTAGCGCATGAGGCTGTCCTCGCAGTAATGGTTGACGGAGAGATCGAGCCCCGTGAAGTAAAGGCCGAAGGATACAAGATTTGAAATTGGCTTCTTATGGAACGGGAAGATAGTGGAACGCTTCAGCGACAATCCCCAATTCGTGGTATAAGTGGGCGATTGTTTTGTTTCGGTCTTTGTGGTAGGGTCATACATCATGAGCGATTTGCCTTTCAGACTCGTTGAAGCATAAGACAGCGTCAGGTAAGCTCTCGGTTTCCAAACACTACTGATGACATCTGTACGATATTTTTTAGAGTAGGCCCTCTCTTGCATTTGGAGGATTTCGCTGATGCTGACTATCTGAGTAGTATCTT
>CAMBWV010000303.1 GCA_945871755.1 uncultured Bacteroidales bacterium | reverse complement strand
CTTCGACCAAGTACTGGGCGAAGGCGTTGTCAAGAGCGAAGAAGAATTCCGCGGTAAAATCAAGGAGCAGATTGCTCAGCAGCACACTGCCGACAGCGACTATAAGTTCCTCCTCGATGTACGCAGCTACATGGAAGGCAAAGTAGGCACGCTTGAGTTCCCCGATGAACTCCTCAAGAAGATTATGAAGAGCAACAATCCCGAGAAGGACGATGCCTTCGTTGAGGAGAACTACGCCAAGAGCATTGAGGAACTGCGCTGGCACTTGATTAAGGAGCAGCTCGTTGCTACCAACGAAATCAAGGTGAACGATGAAGACGTGAAGGCCACCGCCATTCAGGCCGTTCGCTTCCAGTTTGCTCAGTACGGCATGACCAACGTGCCCGACCAGTATCTGGAGCAGTACGCTCAGGAAATGCTCAAGAAGGGCGATCAGGTGAACCAGCTCGTAGAGCGTTGCATCGACAACAAGCTCATGGCTGCACTCAAGAATGTCGTAACCCTTGACCACGAAGCCATCTCCCTGGAAGACTTTGGCAAACTCTTTGAAGAAGAAAAGTAATCTTACTTCATACAATCTTTGGTGAGGAGTGAGGAGTTACTCGTGCGGGGCATTCGCCTCCGCGGAATCAACTCCTCACTCCTCATCCTTTATCCACCATCCCATAACAAATCCACAACCATGCACGACTTTAAGAAATTTGCAACAGGCCATCGCCTCATCAATTCGATGGTGCTCGACGACGTGATAAAGTCACAAAACCAATATCTCAACCCTTACATCCTCGAAGAGCGTCAGTTGAACGTCACACAGATGGACGTTTTCTCGCGCCTGATGATGGACCGCATCATCTTCCTCGGCACACAGATTGACGACTACACCGCCAATACGCTTCAGGCACAGTTGCTCTACCTCGACTCCTGCGACCCCGGCAAGGACATCTCCATCTATATCAACTCCCCTGGCGGCAGCGTTTATGCTGGCCTTGGCATCTACGACACGATGCAGTACATCAACAGCCCCGTTGCCACTATCTGTACGGGCATGGCCGCTTCGATGGCCGCCGTTCTGCTCGTGGCAGGTAGCGAAGGCAAGCGTTCGGCACTCACCCACAGCCGCGTGATGATTCACCAGCCGATGGGCGGCGCGCAAGGCCAGGCTTCGGACATCGAAATCACCGCCCGCGAAATCCAGAAACTCAAGAAGGAACTCTACACCATCATCGCCGACCACTCGCACACCGACTTCGACAAAGTGTGGGCCGACTCCGACCGCGACTATTGGATGACGGCCGATGAAGCCAAGGAATATGGAATGATTGACCGCGTACTCAGAAAGAATGAAAAATAAAAAGAACACCAACCTACGCAGATGCGCTTTCTGCGGGCGCACAGAGGATGAAGTACCCTTCCTCCTCACGGGCATTGAAGCCTGTATCTGTTGCGACTGTGCCCTAGAGGCCAACCGCCTTGTCAAGAAGGCTTTGGGAGAGGATACCTACGAGGCCATGGACACGAACGCCAATCTCGAGGCGACAGACTTCAGCCAAACGCCGCAGCTGGACAAGGTGCCCAAACCGCAAGAGATTACCGCCTACCTCGACCAATATATCATCGGACAGGACGCGGCAAAGCGTCATCTGGCCGTCTCGGTCTATAACCACTACAAGCGTCTGGCGCAGAAGGGTCAGAAGAGTAGCCACGATGCCGACGAGGTGGAAATCGAGAAGTCGAACATCATTATGGTCGGCTCCACGGGTACGGGCAAGACGCTCATTGCGCGCACCATCGCCCGCCTCCTGCAAGTGCCCTTCACCATTGTCGATGCCACTGTCTTCACCGAGGCCGGATATGTGGGCGAAGACGTCGAAAGCATCCTCTCGCGCCTGCTCCAAGTGGCCGATTTCAACGTCGAGGCCGCCCAGCGCGGCATTGTATTCATCGACGAGATTGACAAGATAGCCCGCAAGAGCGACAACCCTTCCATCACACGCGATGTCAGCGGCGAAGGTGTGCAGCAGGGCTTGCTCAAACTCCTCGAAGGAAGCATCGTCAACGTACCGCCCAAGGGTGGGCGTAAGCATCCCGACCAGGATTACATCCACGTGGATACGCGCGACATCCTCTTTATCTGCGGCGGCGCTTTCGATGGCATTGAGAAGAAGATTGCCCAGCGTCTCAACACACACGTGGTTGGCTACAACTCCGTGCAGAACATCAAGAAACTGGATGCCAGCGACCTGATGCAGTACGTCCAGCCCCAGGACCTCAAGTCCTTCGGTCTGATTCCCGAAATCATTGGTCGTCTGCCCGTGCTCACCTATCTCAAGCCCCTCAACCGCGAAGCCTTGCGACGCATCCTCGTAGAGCCGAAGAACTCCATCATCCGCCAGTACAAGTGCCTCTTCGAGATGGACAAGGTGGAACTCACCTTCGACGACGAAGCCCTCGACTATATCGTTGACAAGGCCGTTGAGTTCAAACTCGGTGCGCGCGGACTCCGTTCCATCACCGAACGCATCATGATGAACGCCATGTACGAAATTCCTTCGTCCAAGAAGCGCAAGTTCCACGTCACCCGCGAATATGCCGCCCAGCAGTTCGAGCAAAACGGTGGCGAAACAACCCTCTCCTAAAGATTCCCCCAACCTTCCATGCAGCACACCCCCCCTCTCTACAAGGCGGCGTCAGGTGCATGGGAGGTTGTTTTATAGGTAGGTTCTATAAATTAGCTTGTGATGAGTTTTCGGCTATCGTGCCGTAG
>CAMBWV010000302.1 GCA_945871755.1 uncultured Bacteroidales bacterium | reverse complement strand
CCTCTTCTTTGATAAAAATTCATAATAGCTACGTTTAATCAGTTTTTATTGAGCAACGTAAGACTGTGTCATTGAGGAATTCTTCTATTGCATGGAGCCGCCTACGATATCAAGGAGCTCAGCTGTAATGGCCTGCTGTCTTGTCTTATTATAGGTGAGCTTGAGTTGACGAAGCAGTTCGTCCGCATTGTCCGTTGCCACCTGCATAGCTACCACACGTGCAGCGTGCTCACTAGCCAGGCTATCCAGAAGTGCCGTGTAGAGTTTGAGATGGAGAGATTTCGGTATCAACCTTTCCAGCACTTCTTCTATAGAGGGCTCTACAATATAATTATCGTGATAGCCTGTTGCGGGGGTCTCTTCCACCTTGTCCGCTTTCTTATCTACAATGTCTAGACTGACGGGCAGGAAGACATCTTCGGTAATCACTTGCTTGGCGACGCTTTTGAAGTGATGGAAGATAAGGTCTATCTTATCCACTTCGCCTGCCTCGAACTTTTGCATCAGTTCGGCAGCAATCCGAGAGGCAGGTTCATAAGCAGGATGGTCCAGCAGTGCTGTATAATCAGGACAATTGGAGAATCCAACCTTACGTGCCGCGTCGGCAGCCTTGCGCCCTAGAGGATAGACCGCCACGACTTCTACACCTTGGGCACGGTACTCCTCCACCTTGCGGTTGAATACCTTGATGATATTCGAGTTGAACGCGCCACAGAGGCTTGAATTGGACGAATACACTACGATAGCCACCCGTTTTACTTCGCGCTTAACAGCATAGGGCGACGTCACATCACCCTCGAGGTGTGCCACGAAGGTAGCCGTCATCCGTTCCAAGCGCGATTGATACGGACGCATATTCTCTATCGACTGCTGCGCATGGTGTAGTTTGGAAGAAGCAACCATTTTCATGGCGCTTGTAATCTTGCGCGTGCTATTGACAGAGGCGATTCGCGTTTTTACTTCTTTGAGTGAAGCCATTAGATTGAGGTAGGTTTCTTAAGATTTCAAATATCGGTAGATTGTCACCTACCTGTATTTATTTATTGGCGTACTGTCCAGCAACATCTGCTGCCACCTTTTCAATGATACCAGTCACCTCTTCACCCAGATTGCCCTTGAGCAATTCTTCCAAGACATCCTGTGCGTGTTTTGTGCGCATAATTTGGAGGAAATCCTCCTGAAAGTCGCGCACATTCTCAAGGGGTACATTACGGAGAAGTCCCTTCGTTCCACAATAAAGGATAGCAACCTGTTCGGCTACGGGCATTGGGCTATATTGTGACTGAATAAGAAGCTGGTTGTTCTTTCTGCCTCGGTCGATGGTCATAGCCGTAACGGCATCCATATCGGAAGAGAATTTGGCAAAGGCTTCCAGCTCTCGATATTGGGCCTGGTCTATTTTGAGGGTACCCGCTACCTTCTTCATTGCCTTAATCTGGGCGGAGCCACCGACACGGCTCACAGAAATACCTACGTCAATGGCAGGACGGAAACCTTGGTTGAAGAGGTCGCCTACGAGATAAATCTGTCCGTCGGTGATAGAAATCACGTTGGTCGGAATATACGCGGAAACGTCGCCTGCCTGGGTCTCAATGATAGGAAGAGCGGTGAGCGAACCGCCACCCTTTACTTTACCCTTCAAGCATTCGGGCAAGTCGTTCATCTTCTCAGCCACTTCTGTCTGAGCATTGATTTTTGCGGCACGCTCCAACAGACGGGAGTGCAGGTAGAACACGTCGCCAGGATAGGCTTCACGACCAGAGGGACGGCGAAGGATGAGGGAAACCTCACGATAGGCAACAGCCTGCTTGGAGAGGTCATCATACACAACCAAGGCGTGCTTACCTCTATCGCGGAAGAACTCACCGATAGCGGCACCTGCGAAAGGTGCGAAATACTGAAGGGCTGCCGTTTCGGAGGCCGTTGCACTCACCACAATGGTGTAAGGCATCGCGCCATGAGCCTTCAACGTATTTACAATATTAGCAACGGTAGAAGCCTTCTGGCCAATCGCCACGTAAATACAGTAAACAGGATCTCCCTTTTCGAAGTTTTCCTTCTGGTTAATGATGGTATCAATGGCTATAGCGGTCTTACCAGTCTGGCGGTCGCCAATAATAAGCTCGCGCTGTCCACGGCCGATAGGAATCATTGAGTCAACAGCCTTGAGACCCGTTTGCAGGGCTTCCTTCACGGGCTGACGGTAGATAACACCAGGAGCTTTGCGGTCGAGCGGCATCTGGAATTTTTCGCCACCTATCTCAGCGCCACCATCAAGCGGCTGTCCGAGAGGATTGATGACGCGGCCAAGCATTTCCTCGCTGACAAGAATAGAAGCCACACGGCCTGTGCGCTTCACGCTCTGGCCTTCCTTGATACCCGTAGAAGGACCCATGAGTACAATACCCACGTTGTCTTCTTCCAAGTTCATGGCTACGCCCATCACACCGTTTTCAAATTCGACCAGCTCATTCTCCGTGACATGGGTAAGGCCATAAGCACGGGCCACACCATCGCCAATCGTCAGAACGACGCCAACCTCTTCGAACTTGATGCCAGTGTCTGCATCGCGCAACTGTTGCAGAAGCACTTCTGAGACTTCGCTGGGTTTGATATTATTAGGCATTGTATTTGATTTAGGATATTAGTTTCCTCCTTGGCTATATCTATATCTGTACGCTTGGATACAAATCTAGAAGGAGGAGCTTATTATAAGGTAGGTTCTATAAATTAGTTTCAATGGAAGGCAGGGTTTCTATTCTGCTTGG
>CAMBWV010000301.1 GCA_945871755.1 uncultured Bacteroidales bacterium | reverse complement strand
ACGATAGCGGAACCATTGTTGGCTACAATTCTATTCTCTTTCATACTTGTTCTGATGGTAAGTGAGGGGATTCCAGCCCTTTGGTTTTTATTCCTAATCTTCAGCGGGAATCTCAAAATAAATGGTGTCGGTGCCAATGGTTTTGCCCACGCCGTTCTCTGCGAAGGCCACTGCAAAATATCGACCTGCCTGCAATGGTCGGGTGGTGGCTTGGAAAAGTTCTGTGCAGGTGTCGCTTACTGCGGTCAGGCGCAGGGTGTCATTGCCGTAGGCGAAGCCCACGCCGCGCAGGCTGCTGTTGGGCGATGCCGTGACAGCGCCTCGGAGCAGACAACTGTCGCCCATTACCTCCGCCGAGAGTGTCTCGACTGTGGGGGCAAAGGGTTGCTCGCCGCTGCGGTCTTCTCCGCTACATGCTACGGTCAGCGTGCTTATGGCAACAAGGATGACAATAATATATCTTCTCATGATTTCTAGGTAGCCTGCTGTCGGTTGGTTTTCTCCTACTTTCTCTTCATCGCGCTCTCGATGCCTTCAACCTCGTGGCGGAAGTTTTTCTCCACGGAGATACGGCGGGCGATGACGTCGCAACTATAGAGGATGGTGGAATGGTCGCGGCCACCGAATTTGCGACCTAGGATGGAATAGGACTGGCCCGTGTATTTGTGGCAGAGGTAGATGGCTACTTGTCGGGCTTGTGCGATGCTCTGTTTGCGCGACTTCGAGACAATCTCCTTGGGCTTGATGCTGTAGTGCTGACCGACGGCAGCGATGATATCGTCGAGGGTCAGTTCGCGGCGCTCGAGGTTGACTGCGCGGGCCACAATGCGGGCGGCCAACTGGAGGTTGATGTCGCAACTGTCCACGACGGAGTAGGCCATCAGCGAATTGATGATGCCCTCGAGCTCGCGCACGCTGCTCTCTACGTTGTTGGCGATGTATTGCACAACATCGGGGGTGATGAAACTGAGGCCGTCGCGCTTAATTTTGGCTTCGATAATCTGCTTGCGCAGGGCCGTGTCGGGCTTTTCCATCTCGGCCACCATACCCCACTTGAAGCGTGTCAGCATGCGTTCCTCAATGCCTTCGAAGAGCGAGGGCGGGCGGTCGCAGGTGATGATAATCTGGCGGCCGTTCTGCTGGAGGTGGTTGAAGATGTGGAAGAACGTCTGCTGCGTCTTGGGTGTGACAATCTCCTGTATGTCGTCAATAATCAGCACCTCAATGGACTGGTAGAAATTGATGAAGTCGTTGCTCGTGTTGTGGCGGATGGAGTCGGTGAACTGCGTCTTAAACTCGTGGGCCGAAACGAAGAGCACGCGCTTCTCGGGATGCTGTGCCACAATCTCAAGGCCGATGGCGTTGACCAGGTGCGTCTTGCCCACGCCCGACGGGCCGTAGAGGAAGAAGGGATTGAAGGTGCTCTTCCCAGGGTTGCTCGCGATGGAGAGGGCCACGGTGCGAGCCAGTTTGTTGCTTTCGCCTTCGATGAAGTTGCTAAAGGTGTAGTCGGGAATCAGTCGCGGCGAGAGGGGCGGTTGCGGTTGGGCTGCACTCTTGCCCTGCTGCTTGGCCAGTATGCGCTGGCGTTCTTCTTCCAGCCGTTGCATCTCGGCAATGCTCTCCGCGTCCTGCCATACGAGGGTGGTCTCTGCGTCGAATATCTGTTGCAGCGCGGCTCGCATGAGGTCGCGATAGTTCTTGCCGATATAGTCGCCCACGAATTTGTTGGGCGTGCTGATGGTCAGGGTGTGACCCTTCAGCGCCACAAATCGCAGTGGCGCGAACCAGGTGTCGTACTCCTGGCTCGGCAAGTGTTGTTGCAGATAATTCATGCAGGCAATCCATTTGCCTGCCGCAGTAGCTTCCGTCATAGGTTGGAACAAGTGAGAGGGTTTTTCATGGGTTCGTCAGCCAGCAAGAGATTCTTACCGACTGATTATCACAGCATAGCCGTAAGGTCCTGCCCTTTGCGTGTTTCCGAAAGGGCGAAATCAGTCACAAATTTCCGCTTTTTTTTTGAAACGGGCAATAGTTCTTGGGGATTTTTATGGGTGGTGGGCTCTGGGGGATATGCTGGATTTTTTGGAATTTCTGGATTTTCTAGATTTTCTAGATTCTCTAGAACTTCTAGATTCTCTAGGTTTTCTAGAATTTCTAGGTTTTCTAGAGCGAAATCTGTCTTCATAACCATCTATTATGGTAGAAGAAAAGGGGCGCGCCCAAAGTGGCGCGCCCCCCTGTGAGGATGGAGTTGGTTGTTGGGGAAAGGTCCTATTCTATTCGCTAGTGATAGATCGTTGACATTTGTCTCGTAGGTTGTTAGGGCTCCTATGACAGCGAAAGTATAGCCCTTTCCGCAAGACTTACTCGCGAACGAGCACCTTCTGCGTTTGTCCGTCAGCCTGGATGAGGTAAACGCCTGGGCTGAGGCGCAGACGGTCGCCTGCGTGGAGATTGGCCACACGTTGGCCGGCCATATTGAATACCTGTGCAGCGCGGAGGCTCTGGAGTTCGCCGCCTTGGAGGAGAAAGGCTTACTGAGTCGTGGCACTGTGGATGGCCGTGCTGAGAGAACCTTCCACATTCATCTTGATGCCTTCGCCAGCCTGCGTCACCTTGATGAGGTAGCGCGTGGGCTTCGTCACGGAGAGCTGAATGCGGTATGTGCCATCGGTACCCTGAGCGTTCGACTGGTAGAAGGATTCGTCGATGAAGTTGTCGAGGTTGTTGGCCTCGTAGATGTAACCCTTGAAATAGTCGGCCGAGGTCTGCGTGGTAAAG
>CAMBWV010000300.1 GCA_945871755.1 uncultured Bacteroidales bacterium | reverse complement strand
CGCCTTATATAGAAATAAGGAGTACAGCAAAATAGAATAGGAGGCCAGCCCGCGCCCCCGCAAATCCAACTGCATGAGTAAAGAAAACGAATACACAGACACCAGCGAAGAAATCTGGGATGCCGACAATGCGCTCAGCGATGCCGCCGCTGCCGACGGCGATGCCGATGCTGCCGACGGCGATGCTCTTCCCGAAGAAGGACATAGCGACTACACCCCCACGGCGGGCGGCGAGGACCGTCAGCACCAGTTGACGGGCATGTTTCAGACGTGGTTTCTCGACTACGCCTCCTATGTCATCCTCGAGCGTGCCGTGCCCCATATCGGCGATGGCTTGAAGCCTGTACAGCGCCGTATCCTCCATTCCATGAAACGCCTGGACGATGGTCGCTACAATAAGGTGGCCAATATCGTGGGCCATACCATGCAGTTTCACCCCCACGGCGATGCCTCCATCGGCGATGCCCTCGTGCAGTTGGGCCAGAAGGATTTGCTCATCGACTGTCAGGGTAACTGGGGTAATATCCTCACGGGCGCGTCGGCCGCTGCCCCGCGTTACATCGAGGCCCGCCTGTCGAAATTTGCCCTCGACGTACTCTTCAATCCCAAGACTACGGAGTGGAAACTCTCCTACGATGGCCGCAATCGCGAACCTGTGGCCCTGCCTGTCAAGTTCCCGCTTCTCTTGGCCCAAGGTGCAGAGGGCATTGCCGTAGGTCTGAGTGCAAAGATATTGCCCCACAACTTCGGCGAACTCTGCCAGGCCGCCATTGCCTATCTACAGGGCGAGGACTTCCGCCTCTATCCCGACTTCCAGACGGGCGGTTCCATCGATGTCTCGAAGTACAACGACGGTATGCGCGGTGGTTCGGTCAAGGTGCGCGCGAAGATTCAGAAACTGGACAACAAGACGCTGGTCATCTCCGAGATTCCCTTTGGCAAGAACGTCATGACCCTCGTTGACAGCATCATCCGCGCCAGCGAGAAGGGTAAAATCAAGATTCGCAAGGTGGAGAATATGACAGCGGCCAACGTGGAAGTCGTTGTCCATCTCACGCCTGGCACGAGCAGCGACAAGGCCATCGATGCGCTTTACGCATTCACGGATTGCGAGGTCTCCATCTCGCCCAACTGCTGCGTCATCGACAACAAGAAGCCCTGCTTCCTCAGTGTCAGCGATGTGCTCCGCGCCTCCGTTGACAACACCCGCGACCTCCTGCGCCGCGAACTGGAAATCCGCCGCGGCGAACTCATGGAGTTGCTCCACTTTGCCTCGCTCGAAAAGATATTTATCGAAGAGCGCATCTACAAGGACCGCGGCTTTGAGAACGCCAAGGACATGGAGGCTGCCTGCGCCCACATCGACGAGCGCCTGACGCCTTTCTACCCGCAAATGATTCGCGAGGTGACGCGCGACGACATCCTCCGCCTGATGGAAATCAAGATGGCCCGCATCCTCAAATTCAACAAGGAAAAAGCCGACGAACTCATCGCACGCATGAAGGAGGAAATCGCCCGCATCGATGCCGACCTGGCCAACATGACGGAGGTGACCTGCAACTGGTTCCGCCTGCTCTATGACAAATATGCCGCCGACCATCCCCGCCGCACCGAACTCCGCTCCTTCGACACCATCGAAGCCACCAAGGTTATCGAAGCCAACGAGAAACTCTACATCAACCGCGCCGAGGGATTCATGGGCACGGGCCTGAAGAAGGACGAGTTCGTGGAGAACTGCTCGCCCATTGACAACGTCATCATCTTCTATCGCGACGGTACGTACAAAGCCGTGCGCGTGCAGGAGAAGGTGTTTATCGGCGAGACCGAGCGCTCGAAGGCTGAGAAGCGTAAGGCGGAAATCATCCACATCGCCGTATTCAAGAAGAACGACAGCCGCACCATCTACAACGTCGTATATCGCGACGGCAAGGGCGGTCCCTCGCACATCAAACGCTTCAACATCACGACCATTGTGCCCGACCGCGAATACGACCTGACGGCTGGCACACCGGGCAGCCGCGTCACCTATTTCACCGCCAATCCCAACGGCGAGGCCGAAGTCATCAAGGTGGTGCTCAAGCCCAACCCGCGCCTGCGCCGCCTCTCCTTCGACAAGGACTTTGGCGAAATCATGGTCAAGGGCCGCGGCAGCAAGGGCAACCTGCTCACGCGCCTCGACGTGCACAAGATTACGCTGAAATCGCACGGTGCCTCGACCCTCGGCGGCCGCAACGTATGGTTCGACCACGACGTCTCGCGCCTCAACTACGACGAGCGCGGCCAGTTCCTCGGCGAGTTCCAGCCGAACGACAGCATCCTCGTCATGCTCAAGGACGGCGAATACTACACGACCAACTTCGACGTGAACAACCACTACGAGCCCGACCTCTTGCGCATCGAGAAATTCGACCCCGACAAGGTTTGGAGCGTGGCTCTCTACGATGCCGACCAGCAGGGCTTTCCCTACCTCAAGCGCTTCAAGTTGGAGGCCACCTCTGCCATGCGTCGCCAGAACTTCCTCAGCGAGAACCCGAAGTCGCAACTCCTCCTCATCTCCGACGAGGTATATCCGCGCTTCCGCGTGACCTTCGGCGGCAACGATTCTTTCCGCGAACCCACAGAAATCGATGTGGAAACCTTCGTAGGCGTCAAAGGCTTCCGCGCCAAGGGTAAGCGCATCACCACCCTCACCCTTAGCACCCTCGAAGAGTTGGAGCCGCTCCGACAGCCCGAGCCTAAGCCCGAGGCACCCGAAGAAGACATCGTAGAATCGGAAGAAGACCGCCTCC
>CAMBWV010000299.1 GCA_945871755.1 uncultured Bacteroidales bacterium | reverse complement strand
TAAACAATTCGTTCCTCAGCAAAGATATGAAAGAAGCATACTTGGAACTTATCGAAAAAAGAATTAAGGCTTTATCGAATGATTGAAGGTAGGTCCTATAAATTCATCGCAGACTAATTTATAGAACCATCAAAACGACCGAAATATGGGCCTTCCTTATGTTATCTGACATAAAAAAATATTTTGTTCATCTAAAGAAAAGGGCGAAATTTGCAGCGTTATCCAAAACACAATCTTTTACCTTAAAGACTAATACCTATTGAAAAGAGCTAGCGGCCCGTTGTGAAACGGGCCGCTCTGTTTTTTTTGGGGGAATTGGAGAGGATTGGAGAGGATTGGAGAGGACTCGAGAGGAGGGATGGAGGATATGCGGGAGGCCCTCTAAGCTCTAAGCTCTAACCTCTAACCTCTCTAAGCTCTAACCTCTCTAAGCTCTAAGCCCCCTTAGAATTTGCCGTTGCAGAAATCTGCTGGGGGGATGTTGACGTAGCCTCCTGCCTCGCGGATGTGGCTGAGGAGGGAGGCGAAGGTGGGATTGAGATTGAGCAATTGGGGATTGCCCACGAGAATCATACCGAGGCGGGCACGGGTCAGGGCCACGTTGAGTTTGCGGTCAATGGTTTGGCCGCCTTCCTCGAAGGTGTTGTCAGTGAGAAAATTCAGTTGGTAGGGATGCTTTACGGTGAAACCATATATAATATAGTCGCGCTGGCTGCCTTGGTAGCGCTCCACGGTGTCGATGGTCACTTTGTGCAGACCGGGAATGCCGAGGCTGTCCAACTGGTTGCGCACGGTGGCTATCTGTCCGCGGTAGGGCACGATGATACCGATACTTTCTTCGGGGCGGGCCTCGGGCTGGAGGCGACAGATGCGCGCCACGATGGCGGCTATCATGCGTGCCTCGGTGGGGTTGGTCTTTTCGGCTGGGAGGTTGGAGCCTGCTTGTTGGGCTTCGGTCCATTCGTGGGTACTGTCAATGGGCGGCGAGGCCACAAAGGCTAGACGATGGGCCGAGAGCAGGCGCAGGATGCCGTCGGGCGTGTCCATCGGCGTGAGCGGCAACTGTTGGTGGGGTAGCGGCACGATGTCGAGTTGCTGGGCGTAGAAGGTTTGGGCCACCCATCGGGAAATCTCCTCATGCATACGGCCTTGGCGGGTGAAGAGATACACATAGCGCGGGTCGTAGCCGCCCTCGGCAGTGCGGAAGGTCTGGAGCAGACGCTCGAAGAGGGAATGGCGGCAGTCGGTCAGGTGGATGGCGCGCAGTTCGGGCTCCTCCACGGCACTCTCAATGGACGATTGCTGCACAACGGCGGGCAACTGCTTGTGGTCGCCAATGAGCACGAAGCGACCGATGCGACAGACGCCCGCCTCGTGCGCACTGAGCAGGCCGATGAGGTGCGGTTCGAGCAACTGCGAGGCTTCGTCGATGATGGCCAGGCTGAAGGCTTTCATCTGGAGCAGGGCGGGCTGGGCACTGATGGCCGCCGTCGTGCCACAGACAATCCGTGTGCGCTGGAGGAGGTTGCGTACCGCGCTGCCTGTGGCCAGTGTGCGACAGCGTTCGCGCAAGAGGTAGGGCCGGTAAGCCTCCGCGCAAGAGAGGTCGCTGCCGATGCGCACAAAGTCAATGCCCTGCAACTCCACCAGTTTGCTACAAATCTCATCGACGGCGCGGTTGGTATAGGCCATCAGCAGCACCTGTGCATCGGGGTCTAGGAGTTCCTCGCGCAGAAGGTTGACCAGGCCGAAGGAAGTCTTGCCCGTGCCCGGCGGACCGATTATCAAGAAAAGGTCGCGCGCCTGCACCGCCCGCTCCACCAGGGGATTGAAACCGCCATATTCTCCCCGCCGCTGCTCCTTGGCGTCCATCCGCGGGGCGCGCTGGCAGAGGAGCAGGTCGCGGCGCTCCTTGGGCGCACTGAGGAAACTGTGCAGCGCGCTATACAGCCCGTTGGCGCTGGATTCGAGCATATCGTGCTCTATGGCCCAGAGGCGCTGGTTGTCGGAGGCCAAGGCCGCGGTGCGGTCGGGCGCGGCATAGGTGGCCGTATGGGTGAAGGCGCGGGGGTCGGTCTGTCCGTTGCGCAGGCGCAGCAGGATGTGGTCCGTCTGGATGTCCACGATGCTGGCGCGGTGCACCATTTGCGCGCAGGCACTGGGCAGGGTGCGCCCTTCCGTCTCGTTGTAACTGTAGAGGAGGACGACATCGCCCGTACGGAAGTTGGTGCTGTCGGCGTCGGCGCGGTCTGTTGTGGGAAAGGCGAGGGTCACGCCGCTCACCCCATCGCCGTCTTCGTTCATCTCGAAGTGGCTGAGGCGCAGGCGGTCGTAGATATTACCAGCTGCGCGTTTCTGCTCCAGCGTGTCGTGCCAGAGGGAGGCGAAGCCGCTGCCCTCGCGCTGGGGATTGCCCATCTTGGCGTGCAACTGTTCGGTGGCCAGGAAACGGAGGAAGCGCAGATAGTAGGCGCGCTCCAAGGGGCTGGCCTGGTGGATGGGCGCAAGGAGTTGGTTCAGTTCGGGCCGCACATATTCCAGCCACAGACGGCCGCTCAGCCCCTTTTCGTTGAGGGCTTCGGGGGTCAGATGGAGCAAGACGTCAAAGCCATGCCGCGCGCAGTGAATCTCCTGACGAACCAAGAGGTTGCGCAAGCGGATGGCGCGCAGGAAGAGGGCCGGCCGCTGGTTGACGTGCACCAAGCCTTCGCCGTAGCGCGAATAGAGCAGGAGGACATGGCGGAGTTGGTCGGCATATTTCTGAAACTCATACACGAACAGGGCGCGAT
>CAMBWV010000298.1 GCA_945871755.1 uncultured Bacteroidales bacterium | reverse complement strand
AATAGAGGAGGGGATTCTTGTATTTCAGTTGCTTCCACGGGCGGCTCTGGTGCGGGCGGTGGACTACGGGCAGGTTGGTGAAGAGATAGTTCTTCAGGCCGCGCGCCAGGGACTCGTGCGAGATGGTCACGTCATACCAACTCTTGTTCGGATTCAACTCCGAGAAATCAAAGCGGCGGAGGAGTTCGGGCGTCAGGAGCGAGCAGCAGAAACTGCAATGCTTATCCGTGGGCGCCGCTTCCTTGGGCAAATTCTTGGCATGGAGGTAGGGATAGTTGACCTCGCCCGCTTCGTCCACCGTCACGGCGGCTGCAATACCGCAATCGTTACGCTGGCGAGCGCCGTCAAGGAGGGCCTGCAACGTGTCGGGCTGAACGGTCACGTCGCTCTCAACGATGCAGAGATGGGCATCGGCGGCAAGGGCATTCTCGCGGGCAGTCTGCAACACCAGCAAATAATTCGGCGAAGGATGGTCCGTCACATCGCGCAAATGAACCACCTGAAATCCCTGCGCCAAGGCCTCTTCGTCAAGGCGGCGAGCGGTTTCATCGGACGAGAAATCGTCGTAAATCGTGTAAGTGAATGGTTCGCTGAGACGCGAAGACATGACGGAGCGAATGGTATCTAGCGTAGTGACCAGAGAGTCCTTTACGGGAGTGATTATGTGTAGCAAGTTTATGTAGTATTTAGAATTTATAATTTAGAATTGGCAGGGAATATGGAGTAACTGCTTTCGCGCAGCAACGGCGAAACTAAGGCGCGGAGCAGCGAACCAGATAGGTAAATATAGGATAATGGTCGGAGGCATCAATGGAGTTATCGACTGTTGCGCCGTAGGGCTTCCAATGGTCGGAATGGAGGATATTGTCAATGCGCACGACGATGGCATCGCGATTGAAGGAGCGGCCGAGTCCGTTGCCCGAGCGCGTGAAAGCATCGTTGAGACCGCTGGAGACGATACGGCGGTGCGTGTAGGAAACGGGCGTGTCGTTGAAATCGCCACAGAGAATGATATTGCGGCCGCGGAGGGAATCCAAATAGTTGGCTAGGATTTCCACTTGCTCAGCGCGAATGGAGGCCGCCTGACTGATTTTCGAGAAAAGGCGGCGCGAGGTGGCCTCCGTGTTTTCGGTGGGGTCTTTGACGAGGTTGTGATAACTGTCGCGGTCTTCCTGCGAGAGCATCATGCTTTGCAGGTGGCAGTTGACAACAATAAGCGTATCCTTCGGTGCTAGTAGGAGGCGAAATTCGGCCACGCCGTTGTAGCCCTCATCGTATATCTTGCGCTTGGAGAGCACGGGGTAGTGGGTGAACAGGCCGTAGGTGTTGCCATTGATATACACCGTGTCCCAGCGCATCGGTGGCTCGCAGATGGCATTCATCAAGGAGTCGAAGGCGGCGCCTGGCCCGTAGGAATTTTCCTGCGTACAGACGATGTCTGCGCCGCTCGTGCGGATGTATTCGGCCACAATGTTGCGCCCCTCCTCGTCGGTGGCTTTATTGCCAAAACCATGGGTGTTGTACGAGAGCACCTTGATGGCATCGGCAGGTACTTTGTGCGAAATATTGATGGGGAAATACGTGCGCAGACTCACGCCGCAGGCTGCCAAACCTACCACGGGCACATACCAGAAGCGACGCGCCAGCAGCAGCACAAGCACTCCCGTCATCACCACTGCGGCCACGAAAAACGGGAAACCGAGAGTCAGCACTCCTGTCCAGGGCCAACGCGCCGGCGACACGAAGGTGGCTGCCGCACAACCCCACAAAAGGACGACGGCCACGCACGCGAGGCTGACGATAAAACGGGACAGAGGACTGGTTGTGCGCATAGGCGAAAGGATAAGGTAGATGGGCAATTACTTTTCGGCAGCGTATAATCCACAGACAACGGCGAGAACTACTTTTGCTTGAAGAGTATGCGCTTCTCGTCTGCCGTGAGGCTGGCATAGCCCGAGCGGCGCACCTTCTCGAGGATGGCATCAATGCGGGCCTGCTCTTCGGGCGAACGGGGTGGGGTGGGGGAGTTGGCGGCGGCGTCCTGCTCGCTCTGGCTCGCCGAGCGGCCGTACTGCGAAGACTTGTACACCTTCATCTTGGGCCGACGGCGAAAATGAAACAGCCCCTTGAAATCGCGCCAAAGCCGCTGGAACATATTCAGTTTCTTCTCCTCCACATACATTCTGTCCCAACGATCAAAACCATACTTGCTCAGCGGCCAAAGTCGCCAGTTGTAGAGACAGAGCAGGCCGAAAAGCATTCCGCCAAGGTGGGCCAGGTGGGCAATGTTGCTATCCGTATTGAAAGCCAAGTAGGCTTCGAGGATGGCATAGCCAATGACGAGCCATTTGGCCTTGATGGGAATGGGCGGAATGAGGAGGTAAATCTTCTGGTTGGGATAGAGCAGACCAAAAGCCAGGAGGATGCCGTAGCAAGCACCGCTGGCGCCAATCGTAGCAGCGAAGGGCGAGTTTTCGGTAAATATCTGCATGATTATCTGGCAGAGGCCCGCACCTATACCACTGATAAAATAGAATGCCAAGAAGCGTTTCGTGCCCAGCGTTTGCTCAATGATTCTTCCAAACATCCACAGCGAGAACATATTAAAAAAGATATGCGAGAAATCAGCGTGGAGGAACATATAGGTAACTAGCTGCCACAACTTGAAATGTAAGTTGAAATGCAGGCTCCCATATTCATTATAGAATACGGGGTAGAGCGCGCCCTCTTTGATTAGGAAATAATGCACTGGGGGAAACAGCAGACAGATGAAGAATACTGCTACGTTGGCGATAATCAGATAGCGCGTG
>CAMBWV010000297.1 GCA_945871755.1 uncultured Bacteroidales bacterium | reverse complement strand
CAACACCACGACCTATTTGTCCGTTCTCACCGCACAGCAAAGCCTTCTCTCGGCTCAACTTTCGCTCATTAACGACAAATATTCTAAGGTGCAGGCTGCCATCAACCTTTATCAGGCCCTTGGCGGTGCTAGTTTCTAATTGTAACTGTTTACGCTAAGTGAGGTTCTTATTAAAATAGGAATCTCCTTAGCATAGAAACCAATTCATAGAACCTATCTCAATACTTATGTCGAATATCAGTCCCTTAGCCTACGTACACCCCGAAGCCAAACTGGGTGCTAACGTCACCGTCGAACCCTTTGCCTACATCGAGGACGATGTGGTCATTGGCGACAACTGTACCATCAAGGCACATGCCAGTATCCTCCGCGGTACGACCATGGGCAGCGGCAACTTCATTCATCAGAATACTGTAATTTGTGCCACGCCGCAGGATTTCCACTATCAGTCTGGCAATCCCACCCGCGTAGTCATCGGCAACGACAACCACATCCGCGAGAACGTGGTTATAGCTGGTAGCACTTATCCCGACAAGGCAACCACCATTGGCGACGACAACTATCTCATGGACCAGGTACACATCTGCCACGATGTTAAGATTCACAATCACTGCGTTGTCGGTATCGGTGTGAGTGTGGCAGGTAACTGCGAACTCCACGATTGCTCCATCCAGAGTAGCGGCGCCATCATCCAGCAGGGTGTGCGCATTGGCCGTTGCTCGCTCGTCCAGAGCGGTTGCCGCGTGCAGCGCGACGTGCCTCCCTACATCATCGTTGGCGGCAACCCGGGCGCTTACCATGGAGTCAACACCGTTATCCTGAAGCACTTCAAAACGACCGACCGTATTCTCCGTCACATCGCCAATACCTACCGCCTTATCTACACGGCCAACTTCAGCCTTGAAGATGCTGTCATCAAGATTCCCGAGCAGATACCCATGAGCGAGGAAATTGATCATATTCTCGATTTCGTCCGCGTGGCCAATAGCGGTATCGTAGGTCACGCAGAATCATAGGCAAAATGAGGCAGCAAAGACAGCTTCCTCTTACCTATACCTTATATATATAGAAAAGTGGCTGCGCCCAATTCGGTGCAGCCACTTTTGTATTGGAAAGACAGTATCTTTTGTTTCCGCACCAGAGTAGTTATCTACTCCTTTTTCCCCACCACCTCAATCTAGTAGCCAATCCTTTCAAAGGCTTTGGCGATGTCTTGGTAGGTGCTTTTCTTAGGGTCGTAGATAATGGTTTCAGAAAAGCAAACTGAATTTGGAACGGTTAACTGGACACCCTAAGTAATAAATAGGGTTGCGGATTCAGGTAGAATAAATTGGCGAGAATCAACTTACCTCTTTGTTCTCAATTCTTTTTCATACTTTTGCATTATGGTAATTCAGCGGGAATGGCAATAGCCGTTAGGATTTATAACTATGGAATTTCAAACTATACCTTGCCACGAATCATTACGTCCTTTTATTCGCAACTACTGGATGCTTAGTTCGTGGTGTACATCAACTGGTACACAGCAGATATTCTCGAATGGTGCTGCCAGTCTGCAATTCTACCTTTCGCAGAACATCAGGATTGACGATGGGAATAAACGCTATCGCACAGTATTGTATCATCAGCAAATGCAAAAGGTTGGACTGGTGACAGATGAGGGGGCATTTGATACGTTTGGCGTGGAGTTCGTCCCTTTTTGCTCACGAGTTTTCTTTCCAATCAACACTTCAAGCACCTACGATTCGCCCGAATCCATGAACGACGAGGAGTTTACGATGCTGAGCAAGAAGGTTTATGGGGCAGCGGATGTGGAGGAACGCGTGGCGCTTCTAGACGAATTCTTCTTGAAACAATAGTAACGAAACACAAACCAAAAAATGGAACAGAAATTTTGTCAGAGTTGCGGAATGCCGCTCACAGAAGAAATTCTCGGCACCAATGCCGATGGAACCAAAAGCGAAGATTACTGCATCTACTGCTATATGAACGGTGCATTCACGGGTGACTTTACCATGGAGCATATGGTGGAATACTGCTCCATGTTCGTGGAGGAATACAACAAGAACACTGGACAACAACTTACAGCTTGCCAGTATAAGGATGTGCTGCGCCAGTACTACCCAACCTTGAAGCGTTGGAAGGGAGACGATGCCAATATTCCGCATGCAGATCATCCCATGAAGAAGGTGTTTATTGAAGAGGTCAATGCCCTCGGCATATCGGGCCTTCACGTGGACAACCTCTATGTGTTGCAGGGCTCGTTCATCAATCAGCCCTATCTCATCAACGGCAACGAAGTGAAGTTGATGGATGATAACGCCATGTATTGGGGCAATCAGGTCCCAGTTCCGCATTCAAAAACAAGTGCGAATCCCCTTGGAGAAGTCGAGGAGGAGGCTGAACGTTGCTACGGCATCGCTTGCTGTGAAGATCATATCATCGTCAGCGAATATGATAAGGATGGTGCAAATGCAGAATTGGTAATGTTAAAGAGAAGGAGATAATGAGCCGATTTAAGTTTAATACCATAGCACTTTTTACCACCAACAATCAGAAGGTGGTAGATTTCTACTGCAACATCTTCGGATTTCAAACAAATTGGAATGGCATAGACCTAGACGTTGAGATGCGTCTTGGGGGTATGCGCATATTGTTGTTTCCACGAGAGTCAATAGAGAAAATGACCCATCAGAAATTCACCTATCCGTCAGGTATCAATGGCACGATGGAAATTTCCTTCGACGTACCCACATTCGCTTATGTGGATAAGGAATATCAACGTGCCGTCGGGATGGGGGCCAAATCAATCATG
>CAMBWV010000296.1 GCA_945871755.1 uncultured Bacteroidales bacterium | reverse complement strand
CCTCGAGTTCGGCCTCCTCCTGCCCTGCCATGGGATAGACTTTCTCCAAGCGGTTCTCGTAGAATTTCCAATCGCGCTCCAAGGGTACGACACCGCGGTCGCCGGCTTGCAGGTGCGCATGGTCGGGAGCGGACGCGCCGCAACGGGCACCGTTATAGAAAAGGAGGAAGTCGGGCATCGTCCAAGCCAGGCGGTGCATCTCGCCCAAGAGGAGGGAGAGCTGCTGCAACTTGTGGCGGCGCGTGGGGATGGTAAGGTGGTGCGGCAAGATGGGGAAGGGATTCACCAGCACCTGATATTGCCCATCCAGCGGCAGGGCTATCTGCTCGGCGGGACGGTTGCGGTCGCAGAGGAAGCAGGGGCGCTTCTTGAGGTTGCGCTTATCTACCTTGGCCGCCGTAGAGACGATGCGGCGCGGGTTGAACTGTACGGCGAGTGGTTGGTCTTCGGTGGTGAGTTCGCGGGTCTGAATGTTGTTGGCCAACTCCTCGAAACGCTGCTTCACCTCTGCCCAGCGCGCCATCTGCTCATCGAAGAAATCGAGCACGTCTTGCTGGCTCGCGGGACGGTTCCAGCGCTCCAGCATCGCACGGCGCGCAGCTATCTCGACCGTGCGCAAGCTGTCCTTATAGAGATTGTTGCGGTTAATCTTGTCGAGGGGAAGGGCGGCATCGGAGTTACCTTCCCAACGACGGCAGAGATAGAGTTCGTCGAAGATTCTGCCTATGCGGTAGCGGCGCGAGAAGGCCAGGCCCAAGGCGTAGTCCTCGCCGTAGGAGGTATTGGGAAAACCTATCTGGCGGAGAATATCGGTGCGGAAGGCACGCGGCGCGCCGAGCCCATTGATGCGCAGGGCATTGTTGCGGCCATTGTCGGCGGTCCATTCCTTGTGGGCAATCAGGCCGGGCGGCAAGGTTTCGAGCTGGAAGTCAACCATGCGATACGCACCAATCACCATGGCGGCCTTCTGCTTGTGGAAGGCTTCGACAATACGCGCCAATGTGGCGGGACCGCTATACAAATCGTCGGAATCTAATTGCACGGCAAATCTACCGCAAAGGGGATGACGGATGGCAAGGTCCCAACAACCGCCAATACCGAGGTCGGTGGCTTCGGGGATGATGTGCACAATGCGCTCGTCGGAGAGGGAACGGATGGCGGCAGTCGTGCCATCGGTGGAGTGGTTATCAACGACAATCACGTTGAAATCGAACGGTGCTTCCTGCGTGAGGACACTGCGAATGGCATCGGCAATAGTACGCTCGCGGTTGCGAACGGGGATAATCACGGAAGCCTCCACGCGATATTGGGTATCGTCGTTCGGAAGGTCGTCGTATTCGTCGGGGGCCAGCCAGGCGCCGATGCGCTTGAGGTGTTCGGTGCAGGCGCGCTCGTTTTCGAGTTGCACCTCGCGGTTGGCGGGATTCACATAGTCAAACTGTATCTCGCCGCTCTTACGCAGGTCGGTCTCGACCTCGGTATAGAGAAATTCGCGCAGGTGGACCAAGCGGCCTTTCGTACTGAGGAAAAGGCGCAGGGCATAGAGGGCAGCGTAGCGGAAACGGACGTTGCGGTCGGCGAAGAACTCCTGCAGCAACTCGGTGCGCAACAGCAGCAGACTGCCGAAGTCGAAATCATCGCGCACACTGCCTTCCTGATAGTCTATAACGGGATGCGGAGTGACCACGCCTGCCTTTTCTTCATAGCGGTCGGCATAAACCATAGCGGCCTGAGTATCCTGCGCTACGGACAGCATGCGCTCTAGGCAGCGATAGCCGAAGCGGAGTTCGAGGGGCTTCAGATAGAGCACGGTATAGGCGGCCTTGCTGCGGGCTGCCACTGCACGGAGGAATTTGGTACTGGAAAGGGAGTCGGTGGCCAGCACCTCGCATTTTTCCTGCGGCATGGCGGGCGCGTCCTTATCACCACCCAACACGTAGATACGAGCAACGATGGGATTATCGGCCAGCGCGGCAAGCGTTTCCGCGAAGGTTTCGCCCGCCCATGGTACGAGGAAGAGATTTATCTGCTGCATAATTTGTTCTATATATATAAGGTATAGATCCAAGGTTATTCGTCCTTAATATTGTCCTTGTTGACAATATCCTTCACACCCGAGAAGAAGTCGGTGACGCTGTTTTTCACCTGATGGTAGAGCCACTTGGAGCCTACGGCTACGTTGTGCGCAATGAAGACGGCGGCGATAGCTATCCACTTGCCTAGGATAACGATGCCGCGCAGGGTATAGCGGAGACAATTTTCGGGCGTCAGGTTGTACTTGGCATCCATGCAATTCCATCGCCAGATAACGAGGATAGGCACGCCGAAGCCGCAAATCCAATGCAGAATGGCCCATGCGCTGCCGCCCTCGCTGAAGCCTACCACGGGCACCTCGCTGATGGCGGCCCAAGGCAGTCCCTTGACGAGCAACACAACCATGCCCGACAACTTGAAAGCGAGGAAGGAGAAGGCGATAATGGACAACCAGCGATGGCCGACGTATTCGAGAACCTGCGCCACCTTGCCACCTTTCTCAGCGATGGCTTCGGCCAACTGATGGAGCAGTACGAAGCCGCAACACATAGCGGGCAGGCGCACAAGGAAACTTACCAGGGGCGTGGACTGAGTGAGCCACGTTTGTAGCACATAGGTAATACCGCCGAGCACAATGGCAGCAATCGCCATCAGCACCAGGCGATTCGGCAGGTACTTCTCGCTCTGTCGGTAGAGATAGCCCAGGGCTATGAGGAAGGCCACGAGTAATTCAGGATAACCGCCGCCAGGAATAATGGGCACCTTGATGTCCAACCATTGCATCCAAA
>CAMBWV010000295.1 GCA_945871755.1 uncultured Bacteroidales bacterium | reverse complement strand
TTCGCACCGAGCGTATGGACGAAATCGCCGAGAATGGCCTTGCCGCACACTGGCGGTACAAGGGCGTCAAGGCAGGAGCCGGCGGTGTGGACAACTGGTTGGCAAACATCCGTTCGGCCCTTGAAACGGGCAACGAAACTCTCCTTTCCGAAAGCCTGTCAACCGACTCGAAAAAGCAGGAAATCTATGTGTTCACGCCCAAGGGCGACCTCTACAGATTGCCGCCGCAATCCACCGTCCTCGACTTTGCCTACCTGATTCACTCTGCCGTGGGCAACCACTGCGTCGGCGCGCGCATCAACGGCCGCAACGTTTCCATGCGCCAAGTGCTGACGAGCGGTGACACCGTTGAGATTCAAACCAGCGCTACGCAGAAACCCAAGAACGAATGGTTGAACATCGTTGTCTCGGGCCACGCCAAGGCGAAAATACGTGCCGCCGTGCGCGACCTCCAAGCCAGCGAAGGCGCGATGGCCCGCGAACTCCTGGCTCGCAAACTCAAGAACCGCAAGATGGAGTGGGAAGAAAGCCTCATCAATCAGCTGATTAAAAAGATGGGCTTCAAGGAGAGCAACGAATTCTACAAAGCACTGGCCGACGAGAAGCTGGACATCAACACCCTGCTGGAGACCTACGCCGAACTGGGCCGCCGCGAAGCAGGAACAGCCGAACGCGCCGCCACACGCTCGGCCGAGGAATTCAATTTCGACACCGAAGCAAGCAAGGTGGCCAACGGCAGCGAAGATGTATTGGTGATTGACCGCAACCTGAAGGGTCTTGACTTTCAGATGGCTCGCTGCTGCTGCCCCGTGTATGGCGATGATGTCTTCGGATTCGTCACCGTCTCGGGCGGCATCAAGATTCACCGCACGAATTGTCCCAATGCCACCGCCCTGCGCGAGCGTTTCGGCTACCGCATTGTGCCCGCCCGATGGGCTGGTAAGGGCAGCGGCAAATACAGCATTACGCTCCACGTGGTTGGCCACGACGACCTGGGCATTGTCAACAACATTACCTCCATCATATCAAAGGAAGAGAAAATCATGCTCCGCAGTATCAACATCGATTCCAATGATGGCCTCTTCTCGGGTATGCTCACGGTGATGGTGGACGACACGCAGGTGCTCACGGCCCTTATTAAGAAAATCCGCACCGTCAAAGGCGTGAAGGCTGTTTCGCGCGCCTGATGTGCGGACTGCCTCCTCTAGCCACTTCCCTCAGCTTATGAAAATCTTCTTCCGTTTACTCCTTATTATATATGGTGTATGCCTCGCCCCGAAGGCCTTCGCGCAAGCCTGGCAAATACACGACCCCGACGTGCATACCTTCCGCATGCAGACGGGCGAGTATGCCACGGACTTTCCCGTGCTGCGCCTGAACGGAACGGAGCGGCTGGAAGTTTCCTTTGACGACCTGCGCCACGACTATCGGCGTTTCACCTATCGCATTGAGCACGTGGCGGCAGATTTTCAAGGCGACGAGGGGCTCTTTGATTCAGAATACGTGGCGGCCAGCGATACAGAATTGCCTATTGAAGGCTATGCGCAGAGCATGAATACGAGTGTGCTCTACAATCATTACGCCTTCTTCCTCCCCAGCGCGGACATGCGGCCACTGCTCTCAGGCAACTACCGTCTGGTCATCTCTGTGGAGGACGATGAGACGGACGAGCCGCGCCCCGCCATTACGGCCTATTTTGCCGTGAACGAAGAACAGGCGCCCATCAGCCTCCATGTTGATACCGACACGGACGTGGACCGCGATGCTTCGCACCAACAAGTGGCCGTATCGGTGGATTGCAGTGGCCTGGGTGTGCGCGATGCCGCACAAGATGTGCATATCGTGGTGCGGCAGAACGGTCGCTACGACAATCAAGTGGTGCGCCCGCGCCCTACCTACCAGATGGGCTCCACGTTGCGCTGGGAGCATTGTCGGGAACTCATCTTTGAGGCGGGCAACGAGTATCGAAAGTTTGAGCAGACGAGCACCCGATTCCCTGGACTGCACGTGGACCGCGTGCGCTACGTCGAGCCGTACTACTACGCCCCCTTGCAGCGCGACCTGCCGCGTCGCAATTATCTTTACGAAGAGGACCAAAACGGCCGCTTCGTCATCAACTGCGAGCAGAGCGGCGAGCCCGACACGGGGGGCGACTATCAGTACATCCTCTTCAACCTTGAGATGCCCTACCTGTCCGACCACGAGCTCTATGTTGATGGTATTTGGACGGGACACCAACTGAGCCAGCCGTATCGCATGGAATACAACGACGAAGAAAGCATCTACATGCTCCCCGTCCTGCTCAAGGAGGGGTATTACTCCTATCAATATCTGGCTGTCCCCAAGGCGGGAACCACAGCCAAGGGAGCCGCGCAGACCGCACCCGTTGAAGGCGACTTTTATCAAACAGAAAATATCTACGACGTCTTTGTCTATGCGCGCAGACCTGGCGAACGCTACGACAGGTTGGTGGGCTGGCGACAGACTTCGTATTCTATTCGCAATAAGTAAGAAACCGAAATGGAAAAAATCGTTTATCTGGACTGCTATACCGTCAACCCCGGCGATTTGGACTGGGGCGAACTGGCCGAACTCGGCAACCTGGTGTGCTATGAGCGCACGGAGGCGGCGGATGTCGTTGCGCGCATTGGCGATGCGCGTATTGTGATTACCAACAAGGTGCGGCTGGGTGAGGAAACCTTTGCCGCGTGTCCGCAACTCAAACTTATCTGCGTGGCGGCTACGGGCTACGATGTCGTAGATGTGAAGGCGGCGCGTAGCCACGGCATCACCGTGTGCAACTGTGCGGGCTACAGCACCAAGGCCGTGG